>JAZUPR010000020.1:0-8648 GCA_045605285.1 Clostridia bacterium
ACAGCCTTGGGATGCAACAATTCTTTCAGAAGTTGAAAAAGCAATTCTAAAATCAGACCTTGGCATTACCCCTGCAAATGACGGAAAAGCAATCAGGCTATCTTTCCCACCACTTACTGAGGAGAGAAGAAAGGAACTTGCTAAAACAATCCGCGCTAAATGTGAAGATTCAAAAGTTGCTATCCGCTCTATAAGAAGAGATGCTATAGAAACCTTTAAAAAGCAACAGAAAAATTCAGAAATTACTGAAGATGATTTAAAAGGTATAGAAAAAGATGTTCAGAATCTTACTGATAAATTTACAAAGCTTATTGATGATATTCAGGCTAATAAAGAAAAAGATATTATGGAACTGTAATAAAAAGTTGGGCTACATTTAGCCCTCTTTTACTGCTTGGAGAAATAAATATGTTTAAATTGTTTAAAAAGAAAACAGTAATAAATGATAAAATAGATTATGACAACATACCCCAGCATATAGGAATTATCATGGATGGAAACGGAAGATGGGCTAAAAGAAGAGGTCTTCCGCGCTCAGCAGGCCATGCTGCAGGTGCAAAAACACTTGACCATATTACACGTTGTGCAGAAAAACTCGGTGTAAAATATGTAACAGTATATGCTTTCTCAACAGAAAACTGGAAAAGACCTAAAGATGAGGTTGAATCATTGATGAAGCTTATGATAAGCTATCTTGATGATTATAAAAGAGTTCTTGGCGGGGAAAATATACGCATCAGAATTATTGGCAAGAGAGATGAACTTTCTGATGAAATCAATGAAAAAATAGACATCGTAGAGGAAAACACAAAAGATAATGACAAGATAACTCTTGTAATTGCAGTTAATTATGGTGGTAGAGAAGAACTTGTTAATGCTACAAAAAAGATTTGTTCTGATGCTTTGAATGGAAAAATCTCTGTTGATGATATTTCAGAAGATATGATTAATGCAAATCTATATACATCATTTATGCCGGATCCTGATTTTATTATAAGACCGAGCGGTGAGCTTAGACTCAGCAATTTTCTTATGTGGCAGAGTGCTTATAGTGAATTTTGGTTTTCTGATATCTGTTGGCCTGATTTTACAGAGAAAGATTTACATAAAGCTATTATAGACTATCAAAACAGAAACAGACGTTTTGGAGGTGTATGATGAAACAGAGGATTATATTCGGTGCCATAGGTGCTGTGATTGCAATTACAGCTTTTTTGTATGCCAACCAATCTGTCATTGCAATAGCCGCTGCTATTCTTATATTTATGGCAATGTATGAATTTTTTAAGACTCTTGATTTTTTAGATACTAAGAAACCTCTTGTTATCATTTCTTACATATACAGTGCTTGTATGATAGGCATTTGTGTGTATTTAAAATCAATGTCAAATGTATATTTGCCATTTGTTATAAGTGCTGCCATTATATCTATGTTTGTTCTGATGGTACTGCGACACAAGGATATTTTGTTTGTAAATGTGGCAACTGCTTTCACAGGAACAACTTATCTTACGCTCTTTTTAATGTGTATATATTTTATAAGAGCCTTGCCACAAGGTAGGATTTATATTTGGATACCTTTTATCCTTGCTTGGTTAACAGATACTTTTGCTTATTTTGTAGGTGTGTTTTTTGGCAAGCACAAGCTCATCCCGTCTGTAAGCCCTAAAAAGACCATTGAAGGTTCGCTTGGTGGGATTTTTGGAGCACTGCTTACAATTGTAATATATCTTTTTGTGTGCTCAAAAATAACAGGTCTTGAGCCAAGATATATATCAGGAATTATGCTATCCCTGGTATGCTCTGTGTCATCACAGTTTGGAGATCTTGCAGCATCCTGTATTAAAAGAGAAAATAATGCAAAAGATTTTGGCTCCATAATGCCAGGGCATGGCGGAGTAATGGATAGATTTGATTCTGTTATCTATATTTCACCACTAGTATATTGGTTTTTATTAAACTACGGAATTTTTGTTCATTAAGAGGTATATATTATGAAAAAGATGTCAATTATAGGCTCTACCGGTTCTATCGGGAGACAGACTCTTGATGTTGTAGATGCACTTGGAGATATTAAAATTATAGGAATTTCTGCAAATAGTAATATCAATCTGTTGTCACAACAGATACATAAATATAGGCCCGAAATAGCCTGCATAATGGATGAAAGAAAATACAGTGAGCTGAAACTTCTTGTAAAGGATGTAGATGTAAAAATTGTCTGTGGTATGGATGGGCTTGTTGAAATTGCCCAGAATGATAACAGTGATATACTTCTTACATCAGTTGTTGGAAATGTCGGACTTGTTCCAACCGTTGCAGCTATAAAAAAAGGAAAAAAGATTCTTCTTGCCAACAAGGAAACACTTGTTACAGCAGGAGAATTAATAATTCCTCTTGCTAAAGAGTATAATGTAGATATATTGCCTGTTGACAGTGAGCACAGTGCCATTTTTCAGTGCTTGCAGGGCAATAGCTACAAATCCATAAAAAAGATACTTCTTACTGCATCAGGCGGACCGTTTTTTAACAAAAAAAGGGAAGAACTGTTGTCGGTGACTAAAAATGATGCCCTTGCACATCCTAACTGGAATATGGGTAATAAAATCACAATTGACAGTGCTACTCTTATGAACAAAGGTCTTGAGGTTATAGAGGCAAAATGGCTTTTTGATGTGGATATAGATAATGTTGAAGTTATTGTTCACAGACAGAGCATTGTTCACTCGGCAGTTCAGTTTTGTGATAACTCTGTTGTAGCACAACTTGGTGTTCCGGATATGAAACTTCCTATAAGTTATGCTATTAATTATCCCGAAAGAGTTATGCCTGTAACCAATGAATTGGATTTATTTAAATATAATAATCTTACATTTGAAAAACCCGATATGGAAACATTCAGATGCCTCAAACTTGCATTTACCGCATCAAAAATCGGTGGACTTGCTCCTACTGTTATGAATGCTGCGAATGAGGTTGCGGTTGATTTGTTTTTAAATGATAAAATAGGTTTTTGTGATATTCCGAATATTGTAGAGAATACTATGAATGGGTTTTCCTATGATGTACCTTTGTCTATTGATAAAATTATTGAATTTGATAAAAAAGCAAGAGATTTTGCTGTATCTTTGGTTTAAATTATAGAAGGGAACGGTCTATGACTACTGCTATCAGTGCTATAATTATTTTTTGTTTAATAATTTTTATACATGAACTCGGTCATTTTGTATCTGCAAAATTATTTGGTATGACGGTTCATGAATTTTCTATTGGAATGGGACCAAGAATTTTTGGATGGACAAAAAAAGGCACACAGTATTGTCTAAGGGCTTTACCCTTAGGTGGTTTTGTAAAACTCGAGGGTGAGGACGGAAGTTCTGATGACCTTGGTGCATTTTGTAACAAGGGAAAATTTGCTAGATTTGTTGTGCTCTCTTCAGGTGCAATAATGAATTTTGTTCTTGGATTTTTGTTGTTTGTTATAATTATGTCATTTGCACAAGGATATGCAACAAATAAAATAGGTACAGTTTTGCCTGATAGTGCTTTTTCTCAGGCTAATATTTTACCGGGTGATGTAATTGTCAGAATGGATAGTGATGTTTATTCAACTTCTGTCAGGACATATAACGACATAACATATTTTTCATTCAGAAACGGAAATAATCCCGCGGACATAACTTTTTCAAGAGATGGAGAAAAATTTACAAAGACCATATCACCACTTTTTTCTGAAAGTGAAAACCGATTTTTGTATGGATTCAGTGCAGAGATAGAAGATACATCTTTTACCGGTGTAATAAAATATTCTTTTTATCAGTCCTTATTTGTTATTAAGATTGTTGTAAACTCTTTTATAGATTTGATTAGGGGAACAGTGCCTGCATCTGATATATCAGGACCTATAGGTATAGTGGGCGAAATAGGCAATGCTGCAAAAAAAGGTATATTTTCCCTGATGAATCTTGCTGCTCTGATATCTTTAAATTTAGGAGTTGTAAATCTTCTTCCTTTACCTGCTCTTGATGGTGGAAGACTGCTTTTTATTATTATTGAATTTATAAGAAAAAAACCGATTCCGCCTGAAAAAGAGGCTTTTGTTCATGGTCTCGGATTTTTTATACTGTTGTTATTTATGCTTTTTGTAACATTTATGGATATTTCAAAAATATTTTGATTTTAAATGAGGAATATTTTTTTGTGTCTTTGATAAAATAATATAAATAATATCTTTATTTTGATATTAATATATGTTATAATTTGTTTAGATGAGTATATAGCACACAATTGTGTGATTTGTTATATAAATTTAAATACCTTTTTCATATAAATGTGACCGGAAATTTATTTATATATGAAATGTATAAGGTATTTACTTTAATATTACTTCAAGAATAAATATTTGAGCGAAAAAATAATTTAATAACGCTGTCGAATTTATTTCTACAGTTGTATTTTTCTGTGTAAAAAAGGAGGAATATTGTGGCAAAAAAGTCAAAATTAAAAATTATACCGCTTGGCGGTCTTGACGAGATAGGTAAAAATATGACCGTTTTTGAATATGGTAATGATATTATTGTCCTGGATTGCGGTTTGGCATTTCCCGATGAGGAATTACTTGGTATTGATACGGTTATTCCTGATTTTTCATATCTTGTTAAAAATGCAGGAAGGATTAAGGCTATTGTACTTACTCACGGTCATGAGGACCACATAGGTGCACTTCCATATTTTTTAAAGGAGATAAATGTTCCTGTATATGGAACTAACTTTACCCTTGGACTAGTTTCTAACAAGCTTAAAGAGCATAATTTGCTGTCCGGTTCAAAGCTTGTGAGAGTAAATCCGGGAGATACGGTTAGCCTTGGTGTATTTAAGGTGGAATTTATCAGATCTAATCATTCAATTGCTGATGCAGTTGCAGTTGCGCTTCATACACCGGTTGGAACTGTAGTCCATACAGGAGATTTTAAGATTGACCCCACACCAATAGATGGTGAAATGATTGACCTTACAAGATTTGGTGAGCTTGGAAAAAAAGGTGTTATTGCACTTATGACTGACAGTACAAACGCAGAAAGAAGTGGTTTTACAAAATCGGAACGTACTGTTGGATTTACATTTGAGTCTGTCTTCAGATCTACGAAGAAGAGAATTATTGTTGCAACCTTTGCATCAAATGTTCACAGAGTACAGCAAATCATTAATGCTGCTTGTAATAACAACCGAAAAGTAGCTGTGTCCGGCAGAAGTATGATAAATCTTGTGGATGTTGCCATAAGACTTGGTTATATGAAGGTTCCGGCAGGCACTCTTATAGATATTGATGACATTAAAAAATATGCTCCTGAAAATCTTGTTATTATAACTACAGGCAGCCAGGGAGAGCCAATGAGTGCCCTTTATAGAATGGCTTATGCTGATCATAAAAAGGTTGAAATTGGAAAAGGGGATATGGTTATTGTCTCTGCAACATCCATTCCTGGAAACGAAAAGCTTGTATCAAATGTTATTAATGAGTTATATAAGCGTGGTGCAGAGGTGATTAATGACCATATTACTGCAGAGGTTCATGTATCGGGCCATGCATGTCAGGAAGAATTAAAAATGATTTTAGCTCTTACAAAGCCAAAATATTTTATTCCTGTTCACGGAGAATACAGACATCTTGTTGCTAATGCAGAGCTTGGCAAAATGATGGGGATAAGCGATAATAATATATTCATAATGAATATAGGTAATGTTCTTGAAATAAGCCCGACAGAAGCAAAACGTACAGATTCTGTTCCTGCAGGAAGAGTTCTTGTGGATGGACTTGGAGTGGGCGATGTTGGTAATATTGTACTTCGTGACAGAAAACATCTTGCGGAGGATGGTCTAATTGTTATTGTTGTGACAATTGACGGTGCAACAGGTTCTGTTGTTGCAGGTCCTGACGTAATATCAAGAGGTTTTGTATACGTCAGGGAATCTGAAAACTTAATGGAATCAGTTAGAGAAATTTGCAAGAATTGTCTTGACGAATGTGAGAGAAATAAAGTTCGTGACTGGACAACAATTAAAACAAAATTAAAGGTTAAAGTGTCAGAGGAATTATATCGTGATACAAAACGAAAACCTATGATTTTGCCTGTTATAATGGAAATATAAAAAAAGGCTGTAAAAACAATTTGTTTTTACAGCCTTTCTGTTACATCAGAATTCCAAGGTGTTCAAGGAGTATTTTTCGCCCGATAAGAATTAAGACAATTCCTCCTGCCAATTCAGCTTTTTTCTTGTATTTTGAACCAAATTTGTTGCCAACAGCCACACCTATGTAGGAAAGAGCAAAGGTTATAATTCCTATAAGCGATGCGGAACTTTTTATGCTTACATTTAAACACGCAAAGGTTATGCCGGCAGCCAGTGCATCAATACTTGTTGCTACAGAAAGCACGGTCAGTTCTTTTATGTCAAGTATGCTTTCACAAGAACAACATTCAGTATCCTCATCGGTTATACATTCGTATATCATTTTTCCGCCAATAAATGCAAGTAATATGAATGCAATCCAATGGTCAAAATTTGTTATATACACTTCAAATTTTCTTCCTAAAAACCAGCCAAGTGTTGGCATTAATGCTTGAAAAAAACCAAAGAACAAACCAATTATAAGTGCATATTTATGATTGATTTTTCTCATTGACAATCCCTTGCATACTGCAACTGCGAATGCATCCATGGCAAGGGCAATTGCAAGAAGTATCAGTTCGTATGTTTTCATCAAAACGCTCCTTGTATGTAAATAATATAACTATATTAACATATATATAACAAAAAATCAATTAATTTTAAAAAAATATGAAAAAACCAAAAAAAATACTTGCATTTATGATAATTGTGTGATATACTTACTAAGTATGATAATTAGACACACAAATTCACGAAAGAGGTGACTATATAATGAGAGAGGCAATACATCCCGAGTACAAGACTACAACAGTTAAATGTGCTTGTGGCGAAACATTTGAAGTAGGTTCCACAAGAGAAAATATCTCTGTAGAAATTTGCTCTAAATGCCATCCTTTTTACACAGGTAAGCAGAAACTTGTTGATACAGGCGGAAGAGTAGAGAAATTCAGAAAGAAATACGGTCTTGATAAATAACTCGAAAATTTCTGAGCCCCTTCTTATGAAGGGGTTTTTTGATGTTAAATATTTTAAAAACAACGTCCTCTAAGAAAGGATTTTTTTATGAATACTATAGAAAATTTAAGAAATGTAGCTATTATAGCTCATGTTGACCATGGAAAGACTACTCTTGTAGACGGCATGTTAAAACAGAGCGGTATTTTCAGAGCAAATCAGCATGTTGATGACAGGGTGATGGATAATAATGACCTTGAAAAAGAAAGAGGTATCACTATTTTATCTAAAAATACTTCTTTAAATTATAATGGCATAAGAATAAATATTGTTGATACCCCCGGACATTCTGACTTTGGCGGAGAGGTAGAACGAGTTCTTAAAATGGTTGACGGTGTTCTTATACTTGTTGACGCATTTGAAGGCTGTATGCCACAGACCAGATTTGTTCTTAAAAAGGCATTGTCGCTTAATTTGTGTCCTATAATAGTTGTAAATAAGATTGACAGACCAAATGCCAGACCTTTTGAAGTTGTAGACGAAGTGCTTGAACTTTTTCTTGAGCTTGAGGCGACAGACGAACAGTTTAATGCACCTGTTATATATGCATCAGGACGAGATGGCTATGCCACTTTAGACCCTGAGACACAGGGAGTAAATTTGGACCCGCTCCTTTCTGCAATTGTAGAGCATGTGCCTGCGCCAAAGGGTGATTGTGATGCACCTTTACAGATGCTTGTAT
This sequence comes from Clostridia bacterium, assembly GCA_045605285.1. Lineage (GTDB taxonomy): Bacteria > Bacillota > Clostridia > UMGS1810 > UMGS1810 > RGIG4708. The sequence goes on from JAZUPR010000020.1 coordinate 7,868, forward strand.
CAAATATTGAATTTGATGAATATGTCGGAACCATGGCAGTAGGAAGAATAGAGCGTGGAACAGCACGGGTTGGGCAAAGTGCTGCTATATGCAGAAAAGACGGAACTACTAATAATATCCGTCTTACAAAGATGTATGAATACGCAGGATTAAACAGAGTAGAGTGCGAAAAAGCAACTGTAGGAGATATTATTCTTGTTTCAGGTGTTGCAGATGTTCAGATAGGTGATACACTTTGTGATTCATCCTGTATTGACCCACTTCCTTTTATAGAGATTGATGAACCTACCTTGTCTATGAATTTTTCGGTAAATGACAGTCCTTTTGTAGGAAAAGACGGTCAGTATGTTACATCCAGACATTTAAGAGACAGATTGTTCAAGGAAGTAAAGACCAATGTAAGTTTAAGAGTTGAGGAAACCGATTCTGCCGATTGTTTCAAGGTTTCAGGAAGAGGAGAACTTCATCTTTCTATATTGATTGAAACAATGAGAAGACAAGGTTATGAGTTCCAGGTTTCCAAGCCTCAGGTTATTAATAAAATAATTGATGGAAAAGTAATGGAGCCAATGGAGCTTCTTGTTGTAGATGTGCCTGACGAATATGTTGGTGCAGTTATTGAAAAACTCAGCGAGAGAAAAGGCCAGATGCTTAATATGAATGCAGGTTCTACAGGTTTTACAAGACTTGAATTCAATATTCCGTCAAGAAGCCTTATAGGATATCGCTCACAGCTTCTAACAGACACCAGAGGAAATGGTGTGATGAATCATATACTCAA
>JAZUPR010000021.1:0-10858 GCA_045605285.1 Clostridia bacterium
ATTGTTTTTCAGGCAGCAAGGAGAGTGCCAAAATTCTTCTTGATATGGGGTTTTACATCTCTTTTGCAGGGCCTGTCACCTTTAAAAATGCGAGAAAGCTCACCGAGGCGGCAGGGATTGTGCCTCTCTCAAGGCTTTTAATTGAAACCGACAGCCCGTATCTTTCACCAGAGCCACACAGAGGAGAGAGGAACGACCCGTCAAATGTTTCTTTTGTTGCAAGAAAAATTGCAGAAATAAAAGGAATTTCTTTTTCTGAGGTTGCAAAGGCAACAATGGAAAATGCGAAAAATGTTTATAAGATAAACATTTAATGAATAATTAATAATTATGGTAGGCATTTGATTTTATATCAAATGCCTTCTTTGTTTTATATTATTTTAAAAACTTTTCCCTACTTTTGATTGCAAAAGTAGCAAAACAAAGGGGGAGTTTCGATTCTCCCCCTTTAACCCCCTTAAAACGACCAAAGGCAAAGCCTTTGGAAACCAGAAAATATGTAGGGGCGGATGCCTACATCCGCCCGTTGTATTTAAATCGGGACGATGTGGGCATCGTCCCCTACAATAAAATCATTAATTTTACAAATACAAAACCCTCGCAATTATTTGCGAGGGTTTTATATAAAAAATCATTAATTATGCAATTTTGTTGAACTTAAGAGATAACTGAGATTTTTTTCTTGCTGCAGTATTCTTGTGGAGAATACCTTTTGCAACTGATCTTTCTGATACATTAGACGAATTTTGCCACAAAAACAGATATACTACACATATAGTTCCTTGTCAAAGAGTGCACATTTGACGGAGAATGATAATAATGATATAATAAAAAGAGGAAAATAATATTGGAAAACAGATGTGAAAGATGTGGGAGAAAACTTTCTGACCCACAGGCAAATTATGGATGGCGTTGTGCTGAGAAAATGGGACTTGGAGAAGTAATGTCCAATGTACCTTATGAAATTTTGCTAAATACACACATGGCATGGAAAAAGCAGAAAATATGTTTAGAAGTGCTTTTTCTGATTCACCAAAAAACTTGATGATATCATTTCACTGTCAGTAACATCTGATATATGGAAAGATATTGATAATTCAAAATCAGATAAGGCAAAAAATGCTTTGTTTCGAAAAGTTGACGGAACAAATTTTTCTAATGTCAAGGTTAACCTTGGGGAAGAAATTATTGAGGCTACGAAAAAATTTATAAGCAAGGTTGACCAAACTGCATCAGATATATTTAACAAGGCAATTGATATCGTTTCAAAATCAGGGAAGAGACTTGCTCAACTGGAATTCGGATGATGTAATGCAGGGAATACACACCATATCAATTCGAAAGTCAAAAAACGGAGATTTTGTATTTTATAATGATGGTATTTCTAAAATGTATGAAAAAAACATTTCTGATAGAATTATTTCAGAGAAATACCAACCTATAATATTACAATGTGTGTCAAAAAAGGAGAATAAAAAATATGATTAAAAAACTTGCTCTTGCCCTTTTAATACTATGTCTTACAATTCTTTCGGGTTGTATTGCAGATGCAGATATAAGACCCCAATGTAATAATGAATATGTATGGGTATGCAATGAGCTTGAGGACACTTACTTTTATTGGAATGAAAATGAAGAGGTGTTTATAGGTTTATTATCACATGATGAAAAGACCTATGACATTGCATGGCAAGATAGTTCGGGGTTAGGGGTTAGTATTGTGCCTGCAAAGAAACTACAAGAGCAAGAGTATGTTACCAGCGAAGACGAAATTTTATTTGGCTTTGCCGATTATCAAAAGGATTTTTTGATTTTAGAAATTGAGGAAGACAAGCTAAATATTTTTAACGGTGAAATAGCCACTATAACCTTTGCTCCAAAAAAATGGGAAGAATTTTTTGAGGAAGAATAATTTAAGGGAGGGTCTCTGTGCCCTCCCGTTTTGTTTTTAAAATTTTTCGGGAGGGGATGGAACCCCTCCCCTACAAAAACAATTAATTTTTTGAAACCACCAAAAATTCTCTGCTGTTTTTTCGGGTTCGCCTCTAACCGCCGAACCCTACGATTTTTTGAACGGCATCGCATATAAAGGGTTCCAAGGGTGTCCCCTGGTCGTTTGCAGTACCCCAGGGCAGCCTCTCTTGACCTGCGGTCAATTCACCTTCGGGGGATGGGTGGGGAGAATCGAAACTCCCCCGAGGGTTTTTGCTACTTTTGTCCCTACAAAAGTAGGGAAAGGTTTTTAAAATAAAAATATATAAAACAATCGGTAGGACACACAGGTCCTACCCCACAAAAAATCTATTATAAAACAAAACTGGCATTTGATATTATCAAATGCCAACCACAATTATTCATCATTCATCATTAATTATTCACTAAAAAAGCACTTGTTTAAACAAGTGCTTTTTTGATAACCTCAATTGCTTTTTGGAGGCTTTCTTTTGATATATTAAGTGGAGGAAGAAGTCTTACCTTTGTTTTCGCAGTTATAACCAAAACTCCGTTTTCTCTGCAAAAAGCAACAACATCTTTTGCATCTTTTTCGGTTTCAATGCCTATCATAAGACCAAGACCCGAAATGCTCTTTATACCTTTGCATCCTGTGAGAGAATTTTTTATAAATTCTCCTTTTTCGGCTACATCCAAAAGAAGATTATTGTCAATTCTTGATATAACGCTTATTGCTGCGGCACAGGAAACAGGATTTCCGCCAAAGGTTGACCCGTGCATTCCGGGGGAGTAGATGTCCTTTGTTTTTTCAAAAAACATTGTAGCACCAATAGGGAGTCCGCCGGCGAGCCCTTTTGCAGTGGTTACAATATCGGGAGTTATACCGTAGTGCATATAAGCAAAAAGCTTTCCAGTTCTTCCGTTGCCTGTCTGCACTTCGTCAGCAATAAGGAGCAGGTTGTTTTCTTTTGCAATCTGTGAAAGACCGATTACAAAATCCTTGTTAAGAGGCATCACACCGCCCTCGCCCTGAACAAGCTCAAACATAATGGCTGCACATTTGTGTGATGCAACAAGCTCTTTTATAGAATTTATATCGTTTGCAGTTCCATAAACAAATCCTTCGGTAAGAGGCAGAAAATTCTGGTGAAAGGTTTCCTGACCCGTTGCAGCAAGAGTTGTAATGGTTCTTCCGTGAAAACTGTTTTTAAGAGTTATGATGGTATTATATTCTTCGCCCTTGGTTTTTGCGGCATATTCTCTGGCAGCTTTTATGGCACATTCGTTTGCCTCGGCGCCTGAATTGGAAAAGAATACCTTTTTTGCACCGGTTTTTTCACAAAGAAGCTTTGCAAGGCTTGCACAAGGAGCAGAGTAGTAAAGGTTTGATGTGTGGAAAAACTTTTTCATCTGATCTGTGGCAGCCTTTATAAGCTCTTTGTCGGCGTGGCCAAAGGTGCTTACCGCTATGCCTGATGAAAGGTCTATGTATTCTTTTCCTGTTTCGTCATACACCATTTCTTTTTCGCCGCGGACAATTTCTATAGGAAATCTTCCGTAGGTGTGGGACACATACAGGTTGTCAAGCTCTTTGGTAGTCATAAAAAGCCTCCTATTTTACAAACATTGTTCCGATACCTTCGTCGGTAAGGGTTTCTATGAGTATGGCGTGTTTTATGGTTCCGTCTATGACAAAAACTTTTTTTACACCCCAGTTTATAGCGTCAACACAGCACTCAACCTTTGGAATCATGCCACCTGCAATAATGCCTTCGTCAGTAAGCTTTTTCGCCTCTTCGGTGCTGATTTTAGGAATGAGTGATGACGGGTCGTCCTTGTCTTTTAATATTCCGCTGATATTTGTCATGGAAATAAGGCTTTCTGCCTCAAGAATACCTGCAATTTTTGCTGCAGCTGTGTCGGCATTTATGTTGTAAACATTTCCGTCGTTGTCGCAACCCACTGTGGAAACCACAGGGATATAGTCCTTTTCAAGAAGGTCTAAAATAGGATGTGGGTTGATGTTTGTGATTTCACCCACATATCCAAGTCTCGGGTCAAGCTGCTTTGCCTCGATAAGGTGACCGTCTGTACCGCAAAGTCCCATAGCCTTGCCGCCTTTTCCCTGAATAAGATTTACAAGATTTTTGTTTATCTTTCCTGCAAGTACCATCTGTACCACATCGGCAGTTTCTTTGTCGGTAACGCGAAGACCGTTTACAAACTCGGTTTCCTTGCCAATTTTGGAGAGCATATCTGTTATTTCAGGTCCGCCACCGTGAACAAGAACAACCTTTATGCCTATAAGTGACATAAGAACGATGTCGCCCATAACGGATTTTGTAAGCTTTTCGTCGGTCATAGCGTTGCCGCCGTATTTTACAACAACTATTTTATTATAATATTTTTGTATGTAAGGAAGTGCCTGTACCAGTACACTTGCCCTTTGCGCATTTGATAAGTTCATTTGTATTCTCCCTTTTCTTTATCAGGTACGGTAATCACCGTTTATTTTGACGTAGTCATAGGTGAGGTCACAGCCCCAGGCTGTAGATGAAAATTCTCCTGAGTTTAGGTTTATGAGAATGTATATCTCGTCGCAAAGAAGAATTTCTTTTGCTTTTTCTTCCGAAAATTCTATACCTGAGCCGTTTTTGCAAACGGGAATTTCACCCATCTTTGATTTAAAGGACACATCTATCTTTTCTACATCAACATCTGCTCCCGAGTAGCCGATAGCACAGAGTATTCTTCCCCAGTTTGCATCTGAGCCAAACATAGCCGCCTTTACAAGTGATGAACAGATTACAGATTTTGCAACGGTCTTTGCACATTTCTCGTCCTTAGCACCCTCTACAGAACACTCGAGGAGTTTTGTAGCTCCCTCTCCGTCTCCTGCTATGCATCTGCAAAGGTGTGTGCAGATGGTGTTGAGAGCTTTCATAAATGTGTCAAAATCTTCTCCGTCCTTGTCAATGACAGCATTTCCTGCCATACCGTTTGCCATTACAGAGACCATATCGTTGGTAGATGTGTCTCCGTCAACGCTTACCATATTAAATGTGTTTGCAATATCGGTAGAAAGTGCCTTCTGGAGCATTTGCGGAGTAATGGCACAGTCAGTTGTGATAAACACGAGCATTGTCGCCATATTGGGATGTATCATACCCGAGCCTTTTGCAATACCACCCATAGTACAGGTTTTTCCGTCTATTTCAAAGGTTACTGCAATCTCCTTTGGCTTGGTGTCAGTTGTCATTATAGCTTCTGCGGCATCACTGTCATTTGCACCGAGACTGTCTACAAGTTCGCCCATTCCGTTTGCAATAGGTGTGATGTCAAGAGGTTGACCGATAACTCCTGTTGATGCAATGATAATGTCTTCACTTCTGATGCCAAGGGCATCTGCAGTAAGACTGCTCATTTTCTCGGCAATCTCCACACCGTTTGCATTACAGGTGTTGGCATTTCCTGAGTTGCAAATCATTGCCTGTGCATATCCGTCGGCAATATGTGCGCGGGTCACCTTAATCGGTGCACCGTACACAAGGTTGGTTGTATATACTGCCGCAGCAGACGCTCTCACATCGCTGACAATGAGAGCCAGATCTTTTTTATCTTTGTTTTTTCTTATTCCGCAATGTATGCCGCTGGCACGAAAGCCTTTTGGGGCACACACGCTGCCTGATACTGTTTTCATATTTTTCTCCTCTATATATTAAGTCCTTTTGTTCTGTCCGAATCAATCACAATATTCATACATTCAATGGCTGCACCCGATGCACCTTTGCCAAGGTTGTCATATCTTGCCACAAGAATTATTCTATCCTCATTTCCGTAAACGGAAATTTCCATCGAGTCTTTCATTGACAGGGCATTTGATGATATAAATCCGTCTTCTGCCATGTTTTCGGTATAGCAAACTATTGGTCCTGTGTATTTTTCCTTATATGCATTTTCGATGTCTTCTTTTGTATAGCCTTTATTCAGCTGTGATGCAAAAAGAGGAACTGTTACTTCCATACCGCTGTAAAACGGAGCCACAATAGGTGAGAACACAGGCGGATTGTCTATGCCTGATATTGCCTTCATTTCTTTTAAGTGTTTGTGAGCCTGACCTATTCCGTACTGTCTTGGAGAGTCAAGGAGCACATCTCTGTCTTTGTCTTCATATTCGGCAATCATTTTCTTGCCGCCGCCGCTGTAGCCTGTTATAGAATGACAGGTAAGGAGAGCATCCTTTGGAAGTATCCCTTTTTCAACAAGGGGATATATAAGAGCGATAAAACCACTTGCGTGACATCCGGGAGATGCTATTCTTTTTGAATTCTTAATTTTTTCTTCAAAATCTTCTGACAGCTCGGGAAAACCATAAGCCCAGTTTTCATCTGTTCTGTGAGCTGTGGAGGTGTCTATTATGACGGTGTCGGGATTGTCTGTTAAGGCTACAGATTCTCTTGCCGCATCATCGGGAAGACACAAAAAAGCAATGTCGCAGCTATTGAGCATTTCTTTTCTGGAATTTATGTCTTTTCTTTTGTCCTCAGGGAGAGTCAAAAGCTCTATATCGTCTCTTCCCGCCAGCCTTTCATATATACGAAGTCCTGTTGTACCGGCACTTCCGTCTATAAAGATTTTTTTCATCAAAGTCACCTGCCATGCATAAATTTTTGCCCATTTTAATTTTATACTGTATATTATACGACGATGTTTTTTAAAAATCAAGGGGTTGTTACATATTTATAAACTTTGTATATGGTTTTAATTGTTGATGTGCAGTATTTTGTGGGTTTTATATGGGAAGTTGCATAAGTTTATGCATAAAAATCAATTTATGCATAAAATATTACATAACTATAAGGAAAACAAAGGATTTTACCTACATAAATATACATTTTACACAAATTTATGCAGAATGATTGACAAAGGTAGTTCTTGGTGGTATAATCTTCACATAAGAAAAATGATAGAGGTGCATTTTGTTATAAGTACATATTGTGTAAGTCCGGCAAGGCGTTGCAATATGGAAAGGAGCAGGTGCCGAAGGCATCCCGTTGCACAGGGGTGTTCTGGCAAAACGAAATAAGATTTGTTTTGTTGTCGCAAACGATTTTGCGGAGAGCTATCTTTTTAGTTGATTTTGTTGTATCAATGGGAAGATAGCTGAATTTGGCTATCTTTTTTAATGGATTTTTTTGAAATGGAGAAATGTATTATGAAAAAAACTGTTTTTCAGGGAGTTGCAACAGCACTTATAACCCCGCTTGATGAAAACGGAGTAAATTTTGAAAAGCTTGGAGAGCTTATTGAATGGCAGATAAAAGAGGGTGTAGATGCCATTGTTGCTTGCGGTACTACAGGCGAAAGCTCCACTCTTACTGACGAGGAGCACAAAGCAGTAATAAAATATTCTGTAGAAAAGGTTGCAGGCAGAATTCCTGTTATTGCAGGAACAGGCAGCAACGACACAGCTTATGCCATAGAAATGACAAAATACGCTTGTTCTGTGGGAGCAGATGCGGTTCTTGTGGTTACACCTTATTACAACAAAGCAACTCAAAACGGACTTATAAAAATGTTTTCAGATATTGCTGACGCGAGCACAAAACCAGTCATATTATATAATGTACCGTCCCGTACAGGTGTTAATATTGCACCGGCAACCTGTGCCGCACTTTCAAAGCATCCTAATATATGTGCAATAAAAGAAGCAAGCGGAGACATTTCTCAGGTGGCAGAAATTGCCGCTCTCGTGGGAGACGATATGGACATATATTCAGGAAACGACGACCAGATTGTGCCAATTCTCTCTCTTGGAGGAAAGGGTGTTATATCTGTTCTCTCAAATGTGGCACCAAAAGAAACCGCGGATATGTGCAAGAAATTTTTCGACGGTGATGCAAAGGGAAGCCTTTCTCTTCAGCTTAAGTACCTGCCTCTTGTAAAGGCACTCTTTAGTGAAGTTAATCCAATTCCTGTAAAAGCTGCTATGGCAGCAATGGGATTTTGCAAAGACTATGTGAGACTTCCTCTTACTCCTATGGAAGATGCACACAAAAAAGTACTCATTGACGAGATGAAAAAGCAAGGCATAGAAATAAAGGAGATTTAAAGATGGATATAAAAGTTGTAAAATTTGGCGGAAGCTCCCTTGCAGATGCAGAGCAGTTTAAAAAGGTTGCTGCCATTATAAAGGCAGATGAGACAAGAAGATATGTTGTAGCTTCTGCACCCGGAAAAAGATACGGAGACGACATCAAGGTTACAGATATGCTCTATGAGTGCTACAAGCTTGTTCGTGAAAAACAGAGCATAGACGAGGCTTTTAACAGAATAGAGGTAAGATATAACCAGATTATATCTGATTTAAGACTTGATTTTTCTCTGTCAAAGGAGTTTGCACGCATAAAAATGGCTATTGAGCACCATGCGGGCAGAGACTATATTGCAAGTCGCGGGGAGTATCTTAACGCAATGATTCTTGCAAACTATCTTGGATATGATTTCATAGATGCCGAGACAGGTATTTTCTTTGACGAAGCAGGTGTTCTTGACACCAAAAAAACCTACGAAACTCTTGAACAGCTTCTTTCAAATCACGAAAGGGCTGTAATTCCCGGTTTTTACGGATGTATGCCAAACGGAACTATAAAGACCTTTTCAAGAGGTGGTTCGGACATCACAGGCTCTATAATTGCAAGAGCTGTTGATGCCTCAATCTATGAAAACTGGACAGACGTTTCAGGTATGCTTATGGCAGACCCAAGATGTGTGGAAAACCCCAGAGCTATAGACATCATTACCTACAGAGAGCTTCGTGAGCTTTCATACATGGGAGCAACAGTTCTTCACGAGGATGCCATCTTCCCTGTAAGAGAGGTTTGCATCCCTATAAACATCAGAAATACAAACGCTCCTTCTGACAACGGAACAATGATTGTACCGTCTACAGACGAGATAAACTCCGTTGTTACAGGAATTGCAGGAAAAGTAGGATTTTCCACTATTTCCATTGAAAAGGATATGATGAACTCAGAGCTTGGATTTGGAAGACGCGTTCTTGAAGTTCTTGAAAAACACAAGGTTTCTTTCGAGCACTTCCCGTCAGGCATTGACACCATGTCAGTAGTTGTGGCTACAGAAAAGATAGACAGTATTCGCGACGAAATTACTGCCGATATTTTCCGCACAGTTCACGCTGACAGCGTTGTTATAGAAGACGGACTTGCTCTTATAGCAGTTGTGGGACGCGGTATGGTAAAGGCAAAGGGTACTGCGGTAAGAGTATTTTCTGCTATATCCAATGCGGGAATTAACATTAAAATGATAGATCAGGGCTCATCTGAGCTTAATATCATAGTAGGTGTTGAAGAGAGCGAATATGAAAAAGCCCTCAACGCTATTTATAAAGAATTTGATAAAAACTGATTTTGTCAGAAAGGACTCAGCAAATGATTTGTAATAACATTTCTAAAGAGGGAAATACCCTTTATTTTGCAGGGCTTGATACAACATCCCTTGCAAAAAAATACGGAACCCCCCTGTACCTTATGGACGAAGATAAAATCAGACAAAACTGCAGAATATATGTAGAGTCTATGAAAAAAGCCTTTGGCGAAAATGCTCAGCCTCTTTATGCAAGTAAGGCGGCATCCTTTAAGAAAATTTACGAAATTGCCAATGAAGAGGGCATGGGCATAGATGTGGTTTCCTGTGGTGAAATCTATACTGCAAAAATGGCGGGTTTTCCTCTGGAGAGTGCATATTTTCACAGCAACAACAAGACCGATGAGGACATAGCCTTTGCTATGGAGTGCGGCATCGGATATTTTGTTGTTGACAACAAAGAGGAGCTTTATGCCATAGATGACGAGGCAAAAAGGCAGGGAAAGGTACAAAAAATTCTTTTAAGACTCACCCCCGGGATTGACACTCACACCTATGAGGCGGTAAACACAGGCAAGGTTGATTCAAAATTCGGCACTGCCATAGAGACAGGTCAGGCAAAAGAAATGGTAAAACTCGCTCTTTCTTTTTCCAATATAGAGCTTTCGGGATTTCATTGTCACATAGGCTCACAGGTTTTTGATTCAGACACATTCTTAAGAGGCTCACACATAATGCTAAAGTTTATCAAAGAGATTTTTGATGAAACAGGCTTTATGGCAAGTCAGCTTGATTTAGGCGGCGGATACGGAGTAAGATATGTGGAGTCTGACCCATATATAAATATAGAAGAAAATATTTTGTCTGTAGCTGACTGTGTAAAAAAAGAATGTGAAAAATTGAACATTCCCGTACCGAAAATTTTAATGGAGCCAGGCAGAAGCATTGTGGCAGATGCGGGAATGACTCTTTATACTGTAGGCACAGTAAAGACTATCACAGGATACAAGAATTATGTCTCTGTAGACGGTGGAATGACAGATAACCCAAGGTTTGCTCTTTATGGCTCTTTGTATACTGTCTATGTTGCAAACAAAATGGACGAAGTGTCAGATTTTTCCTGTTCTCTTGTGGGAAGATGCTGTGAAAGCGGAGACGTTATTCAGGAAAACATTCTTCTTCCAAAGCCCGAGAGGGGAGATATAGTTGCAGTCTGCACCACAGGTGCATACAACTACTCTATGGCGTCAAACTACAACAGAATCGGGAGACCGCCTGTTGTTATGATAAGCGGAAAAGAAGATTATGTTGCGGTTAAGAGAGAAACGCTTTCTGATATAATTAAAAATGATATTTAAAAAAGATGCAGATATTCTGCATCTTTTTTTAAAATACATATCTACAATATGAATATACAATAAAAATCGTAGGGGACAGCCTTTAGGATGTCCCGAAAAAATTTTCTTTCATTAAAACTTTTCCCTACTTTTGATTGCAAAAGTAGCAAAACAAAGGGGGA
>JAZUPR010000022.1:0-3827 GCA_045605285.1 Clostridia bacterium
CACTTGATAAAGCTCTAAAAAACAATAATATTTCAAGATATGAATTATCAAAACGAACAGGTATTCGTTATCAGATAATTGACAATTACTATAAAAACAAGGTTATCAGATATGACAGTTTTGTTTTAAATAAAATATGTACTGCATTAGATTGCAAAATTGAAGATATTATTAAATTTGAAAAAGAATAACGACTTACCTCTATCGCTATAGAGGTAAGTCATTTTATGTTATTTATATTTTAAATCAAGCACGCCATAAAAAAAGAAATTTTTCTTTATCGAAAAATGTTTTTTTTTATGGCGTGCTTGACAGGAATTGAACCTGCGGCAACCCGGCGTCGGAGGCCGGTGCTCTATCCGCTGAGCTACAAGCACAAATTATATATGGGCAAAATAAATTTGCCCATAGTTTTAAATAATATTTTTTACATATTCCATAATTTCATCGGAAATATCTTCAATAGTTCTTACAATACCGTTTTTGGTGCATTTTATATGTGTCCATCCATATTTTTCGCACACAAAACAAGCGTTATTATATGAAGAATACAAATATTCGTCATTGCTCTCGTGAATATCCTTTACCTGAGAATGGTCTATCTTATTTTCCCTATAGCGCATAAGCTCTTTTGCACACTCCACGGGCATATCAAGAAAAATGGTAAGGTCAGGCTTTGGAAGTGACAGTTTGTTATACTCCAAGTCATAGAGCCAATCTAAAAACTCGTTTTTCTTATCTATATCGTCTATCTTGGATGCCTGATGAACCATATTTGAAGTGGTGTATCTGTCGGCAATGACAATGGTATTTTCAAACTGGTCTTTCCATACAGATTTTACAGAGGAAAATCTGTCTACTGCAAAAAGTATTGATGCCGCATAGGCACTGACACTGCTTGGGTCTGTACCGAACTCTCCGCCCAGATACATCTTCACAGGAGTTGAGCAATCGTGGTCATAGTTTGGAAACTCAACCGACGAAACATTATATCCCATTTCCTTAAGCCTATTATATAAAATTTTTGACTGAGTTGCCTTTCCGCTGGAGTCTACGCCCTCAATGACAATCAATTTATTTTTACTCATTGGTATCTCCCAAAAACATTTTTCTTTTCTCTAGCATTTTTCCGCAGCTCATAGCTCCCTCGGGGCATTTACCCAAAAGGCATCTCGGACCTGCATATTTAAACAGGGTTGGTGAAACATCCTTTACAAGAGAAAGCATTCTGCAGGCAAGGTCTCTTATCTCCCACTGCGCTCTCTCGCAGCATCTATGGTGGAAAAAGTTTACAAGACTTCTTGCATTCATAGTAACTATCATCTTGGTTTCACAGGCATTTGGAAGAATATATCGTGCATCCTCGATAGCCTTTTTCTCTGCAGCAGTTTTTGCAGCCTTTTCGCTCATTCCAGAAGACAGCATATTATTATAATGTTTTTCAAAAAGAATGTCCGCAAGTTTATTATATGATGCGACATCATCTGCCATAGCTCTTAAAAATTCTTCTTTTGCCTCGGGAATAGCCTCTATTTCAGGAGGTGTAATAAACTCAAACTGACCCTCTTTTACATATCTTTGGGATTTAACACTGTAACTTGCAATTCTGTGGCGAGTAATCTGTGCCAAAAGACTTCTTGACACACCCTCTATACCAAAGGTAAAGTACACATGCTCTGTAGGGCTTTCGTGTCCCATACTCATAAGGCGATTAAGAAATTTCTCTGTTTTTTCTTCATCAAGGTCATCGAGTATTCCGTCTATTGGTGATGATGAATAACAAAGCTTTGCCGCAGCTGCAATTATTTTTTCAGAATCGGGATTATACTGCAATAATTCTACATTCATTTTATGACAACTCCTATTTATATTTTCTTCCGTGAAGCAAAACTGTAAGTGCAAATTTTGGCAAATCCATCATTCTGCCGATTCGTGACGGATTTTTTATAAGTCTGTAAAGCCACTCTATATTATGGTCTATATAAAACTGTGGTGCTCTCTGAGCAGTACCAGCCAGAACATCGAGCGTGCCGCCTATACCAAGGCTTACATTTACATCAAGTTGATTTATATGTTCATATATCCATTTTTCCTGCTTGGGCGCACCAAGGCATACAAAGAGGACATTTGGTTTTTTATCATTAATATCAGCAATAATTTCTTTTTCTTTTTCTTCGTCAAAGTAACCATCACTTACTCCCACGACATTTATGCCCGGAAATCTATTTAAAATGGTCTCTTTGGCAGTTTCTGCCACACCGGGTTTTGAGCCGAAAAGATAAAGGCTGTATCCCTTATCTCCCATCTTTTCCATAAGAGAACATGCAACATCAAATCCTGCACATCTTTCGTCTATAGGATTTTTTACAATTTTTGATGCATATATAACACCTATCCCGTCTGCAGTAAGAATGGATGCGGAATTTAAGATATCTTTAAACTCCTCGTTTCTATACGCCTGCATCAAAATTTCTGAATTAGGTGTGAAAACATAATTATGTTTAGAGTCTTCTGATATCATATTCATAATTCTATCTGAAGCCTGTTCAATATTAAATTTATCTATATGAACTCCGAGTATATTAACCTTATCCATAAAAAATCTCCGTTTATTTTTATTTAAAAAACAAGTAACTGCCGAATAATACCGACAGTTACTAGTATACTACATATTTAAGAATTTTTCAAGTCTATTAAGACCCTCTTTTATATTTTCCATACTCGTAGCGTAAGACCATCTTACGTACTCCGGTGCTGCAAATCCTGTGCCCGGAACAACTGCTACAAGGGATTTTTCCAAAAATACATTTGCAAAATCATCTGCAGAATTTATTTTGACACCTGCAATCTCTTTTCCAATAAGCTCTTTAATATTCATCATAACATAAAAAGCTCCCATTGGCATTGTGCAGGAAACCCCAGGGATAGAATTAATTCTCTCTACCATATATTTTCTGCGTTCATCAAATGCTTTTTTCATAACCTCAAGTTCTTCTTCTCCCCCAAGGAGTGCGGCAGTAGCTGCAGCCTGTGCAATAGAGTTTGGATTTGAGGTGGTGTGGCTCTGAACATTTGACATCAATTTTGCAATTTTTTCGCTTGATGCGGTATAACCTATTCTCCAGCCTGTCATAGCATAAGTTTTTGAAACACCGTTTATAATAATGGTAAGCTCTTTAATGTCTTCTCCCAAAGATGCGATGCTTACGTGGGAATGATTGTCATACAAAAGCTTTTCATATATTTCGTCAGAAATGACATATATATTATGTTTTAATGCTACCTTAGCAATTGCACGAAGCTCTTCCTCTGTATAGAGCATTCCTGTAGGATTGCTTGGGCTGTTTAAAACAATTGCTTTTGTCTTATCGGTAATAGCCCCCTCAAAATCAGCCGCGGTAAACTTAAAGTTATTTTCCTCAGTTGTATTTATAACAACAGGAACACCGTCGCAGAACTTAACCATTTCAGGATAGCTTACCCAGAATGGTGCAGGGATGATTACCTCGTCTCCCGGATTTAATATAGCGCCAAAAGCATTTACAAGAGAATGTTTTGCACCGTTGCTTATTACTATCTGTGATGGTTCATAGGAAAGACCGTTATCATCTTTAAATTTTTTGCATACAGCCTTTTTTAAATCCAGTGTGCCTGATGCAGGTGTATATCTTGTAAAATTATCATTTATAGCTTTTATAGCTGCATCTTTTATATGTTTAGGAGTTGGGAAATCGGGTTCACCCGCTCCAAAACCGACTACATCAAGACCATCAGCTTTCATCTGTTTAAACTTTGAATCTATTGCAAGAGTGGCAGAAGGGTTGATA
>JAZUPR010000023.1:0-7895 GCA_045605285.1 Clostridia bacterium
AAGAGCACTTTTTATAATGTCATAGGTAAGACCGTCTACCTTGATGTCCATCTGCATAGCTGTGATACCCTTGTGAGTACCTGCAACCTTCAACCCCATGTCTCCGTAGAAGTCTTCAACACCCTGAATGTCAACCATTGTGAGGAAGTCATCACCCTGGGTTATAAGACCGCAGGAAATACCTGCTACAGGAGCTTTAATCGGAACACCTGCATCCATAAGAGCAAGTGTGCTTCCGCATACAGAGCCCTGTGATGTAGAACCGTTTGAAGAAAGAACTTCTGATACAAGTCTTATTGCATAAGGGAAATCTTCAACAGATGGTATAACAGGGAGAAGTGCTCTTTCTGCAAGCGCACCATGACCGATTTCTCTTCTTCCGGGACCTCTTGAAGGCTTTGTTTCGCCAACTGAGTATGATGGGAAGTTGTAGTGGTGCATATATCTCTTTTCAGTTACTTCGTCAAGACCGTCAAGCATCTGTGACTCAGATACCGCACCAAGTGTAGCTATTGTAAGAACCTGTGTCTGTCCTCTTGAGAAAAGACCTGAACCGTGTACTCTTGGGATAATTCCAACACTTGATGAGAGAGGTCTGATTTCGTCAATTTGTCTTCCGTCTACTCTCTTGTGGTCTTCATAGAGCCACTTTCTAACAATCTCTTTCTGAATTTTGTAATATGCTTCGTCAAGCTCTGCGTCTCTTCCTTCAAAGAATTCTGCACCAAAGTGCTCAATCATCTCGTCAGTTAAAGCTTTCATTCTTTCGTCACGAATTCTCTTGTCATCAGTGTCAATGGCAACGCAGATTTTGTCATAAGCGTATTCATAAATCGGGTCAAAGAAATCGTGGTCAACATCGTGAGGTGTGTAAGGAGCTTTTTCTTTTCCTACTGCTTCTACGATAGTGTCTATAAATTCACAAATTTTTATTATTTCCTTGTGAGCGAAAACTATAGCATCGTACATAACGTCTTCAGATACTTCGTTTGCACCTGCTTCAATCATTACAACTTTTTTCTTTGTTCCGGCAACAGTGAGTGCCATTTCGCTCTTAAGTCTCTGCTCAGTTGTTGGGTTTACTATAAATTCTCCGTCAATAAGACCAATCTGTACAGCACCCACAGGGCCTGCAAAAGGCATCTGGGAGATAGATATAGCAATTGATGCTGCATTCATAGCTACCACTTCAGGAGCGTTGTCAACATCTGTGCTGAGCACTGTTGTGACAATACCTACATCATTTCTGTAATCCTTAGGGAAAAGAGGTCTTATAGGTCTGTCTATAACTCTTGATGTAAGGATAGCTTTTTCAGATGGCTTTCCTTCTCTTTTTAAGAATCCACCGGGGATTTTACCTACTGCATAGAGCTTTTCTTCATAGTCAACGCTGAGTGGAAAAAAGTCCACTCCGTCACGGGGCTTGTCTGATGCAGTAGCAGTTGCAAGAACAGTAGTCTCACCATACTTTACCAATGCTGCACCGCTTGCAAGCTGAGCAAGTTCGCCTGTTTCAACAACTAATTCTCTGCCGGCAATGGTGGTTTTAAAAGTGTTTTTCATATTTTTTCCTCCTGATTTTTTAAAACGATAACCGGCATTAGCACTTAGATATATGCTTTTGAATTTTTCGCAAAAGCACATATCTAACTGCTAAAGTCCTGGCTCCGTTTTGATTTTAAACATACAAACAGGCAAAGACTGACAATAGTCGGCCTTTGCCTGAATATAAACTACTTTCTGATGTTGAGTCTTGCAATGAGTGAACGGTATCTTTCAATATCTATACTTGCAAGATACTGGAGAAGACCTCTTCTCTTACCAACCATTTTAAGAAGACCTCTTCTTGAGTGGTGGTCGTTCATGTTTGATTTGAGGTGCTCTGTAAGGTGGTTGATTCTGTATGTGAGAATTGCAACCTGAACCTCAGGAGAACCTGTGTCGCCTTCGTGAGTTTTGTACTCATTGATAATTGCCTGTTTTGTTTCTTTTAACATTTTATTTCCTCCTATATTATTAAATATCGCCATATCACGAAGCCCCGGTTGGAGTTTCCAAAGACCTGGTCATAGGCTGACTCAAAGTATTATATCACAAAAAAAATGCAATGTAAAGAATTTTTTAAAATTTTTTTCTTACTATATAATATGTGTATATTA
The DNA here is from genome assembly GCA_045605285.1 of Clostridia bacterium. Classification (GTDB taxonomy): domain Bacteria; phylum Bacillota; class Clostridia; order UMGS1810; family UMGS1810; genus RGIG4708. The sequence continues at coordinate 2,160 of JAZUPR010000023.1, forward strand.
TAGCAAAAAATATGTGTGCAATATTTGTAATTTTTTGTAAAAAACTGTTTACAAAAATTGAATTCTGTGATATTATTATATAGGTTGATATGTGTCTGAAACCGATGTTCAAAATCGGCAAGGTGATATTAATAACTTCAACGTGCTTTTATGCCTTGTCTCTTTTGGGACAAGGTATTTTTTTGGGCATATATAGCTAAAAAACATATTTTTGGAGGAAGTAAAATGAAGTTAATTTATGGCATTCACGACAAGCCAAAATTCGGTTCACTTATCATCTTTGCTATTCAGCAGCTTTTGGCAATCATGGCAGCAACACTTGTAGTACCTGTTATTGTGGGTAACGGAATGAGCCCTGCGGCAGCACTTTTTGGTGCAGGTTGCGGAACTCTTATTTATGTAATGTTTACAAAGAAAAGCAGCCCTGTATTTTTGGGTTCATCTTTTGCTTTTCTTGGCTCTATGGCTGCAGCTTTTGCAGGCGGAGTGTCAATTCAGCTTGGTTATCTCGGATTGATACTCGGTGCAATTTTTGCAGGTCTTGTATATGTAGTTATTGCTATAATTGTTAAATTTGCAGGCGTAAACTGGATAGACAAACTTATGCCAGCAGTAGTTATCGGACCTACAGTTTCACTTATCGGACTTTCTCTTGCGGGAAATGCAGTAGGTGACCTTCAAAAGGGTAAGGTTATGGCAGACGTTGTTTCTCAGACTATCGCTGACGGACAGATTGTAGATGTTGTTTCACAGGCTCCTGTGGCATCTCCGCTTATATGCGTTCTCTGTGGTGTTATTGCTTTGCTTGTTATCGTTCTTTGTGCTACATTTGGCAAAAAGACTGCAAGACTTATACCATTTATCTTTGGTGTACTTGCAGGATATGCGGTTGCTCTTGTGTTCACGCTTATCGGTAATGCTATGGATATAGATGCTCTTAAAGTTATAAGTTTTGCTCCGTTTACAAACCTTGTAGCAGATGGTGTAAGCTTAAACTCATTTGTAACAGTTCCAAAGTTTACATTCTTAACAGCTCTTGGTGGTTTCTCTGAACTCAACGGTGCATATATAAGCACTATCGCAGCAGCTTATGTTCCTGTTGCATTTGTAGTATTTGCTGAGCATATTGCTGACCACAAAAACATTTCTTCAATTATAGAAAAAGATCTCCTCAAAGAACCTGGTCTTTCAAGAACTCTTCTTGGAGACGGTGTTGGCTCAATGGTAGGTGCTGTTTTTGGCGGTTGCCCAAATACAACCTATGGTGAGTCCATCGGTTGTGTAGCTATCACAGGAAATGCTTCTGTTGCAACAATTATTGCTGCAGCTGTTGGTGCAATCATCATTTCATTCCTTGCTCCTTTTGTAGCATTTGTTGATTCTATTCCAAGTTGCGTAATGGGCGGAATGTGTATAGCACTTTATGGATTTATCGCAGTAAGTGGTCTTAGAATGTTCAAAAACATTGACCTTGACGAAAACAGAAATATCTTTGTTGTAAGTGCTATTCTTATCCCTGGTATCGGTGGACTTGCTCTTAACTTTGGTGCTATCACAATCACACCTATTGCATGTGCACTTATACTTGGTATAATTGTAAATGTTATTCTTTCAAAAAAAGATAAGGTTCAGTAATTAATTATTGAGAGATTAAAGCCTCGACTTGTTTGTCGGGGCTTTTTCTTTTGAATAAATATTCCCATGCTTGACAAAAATAATGGCAAAAAGGGGGTATTTTTTTGAAAAACATCAGAACAGACCTTGCTATAGAGGCAGCACAACTGTGCGATAGCAAATTGAATATTGAAGGTGCTCATATTAAACAGGAAAATATAGATGGAATTGAGTTCACCTCAGTTGTTATAAAATCAGAAAATGCTGCAGAAAAAATCGGCAAACCGTGCGGGGAATATATTACTATAGAAGCAAGAGGACTTAGAAATGGTGGAGAGGATATTTACGATAAGGTGAGAGATATTCTTACTAAGGAGATTTTAAGGCTTGTAAAACCAGAAAACAGAAAGACTGTTTTGGTAGTCGGGCTTGGAAACTGGAATGTAACTCCTGACGCCCTTGGCCCAAAGGTTATAGACGGGATAATGGTTACAAGACATCTCTTTGAGGAAAACCATCTTGATAAAGACGACGATATATGCTCCGTGTGCGCAGTTTCACCGGGTGTTCTCGGCACAACAGGAATAGAGACGGGTGAGATAATAAAGGGAACTGTAGAAAGAGTAAAACCCGATGTTATAATTGCCATAGATGCCCTTGCATCGCGTAGAATGGATAGGGTCAGCACCACTATTCAATTGGCAGATACAGGCATTGTTCCGGGGTCGGGAATAGGGAATAAAAGAAATGCCATAACAGAAGAAACAATGGGAGTCCCTGTTATTGCTATCGGTGTCCCAACTGTTGTGGACGCCGCAACTGTTGCCAGTGATTCTATTGAAATGCTTACAGAGACCATCAGGGTAAACGCGGGTGAGGATTCCCAGTTGTTCCGTGCGCTTAAAAGCTTTGATGATGAGAATAGATATACACTTATAAAAGAGGTGCTCAACCCATTTGTGGGCAATCTTATCGTCACACCAAAAGAGGTTGACGGCATAATAGACGATATATCCTCTGTTATATCCGACAGCATAAACTCAGCTCTTTTGCAGTAATATTTGCTTCCCTATTTCATAAAATATTATGAAGGGGGGAGGACAATGATTCAGGAAGTCTCAGGCAGACGAAAAACCCAAAGCCAAGTACGAGCCATATTCATTGGAAAAAAATGTGTTCTTTCCTTTGTTACGGTTGCTATGGTGCTGGTCTCTCTGTCTGTTGCATTTTTTGTGACAAGCACTTTGGCGGGGGAGTTTGTTATGGCTTCCAATAAATATTTTATCAGCAGTGCCTCCACCATTATCGGTGCGGGAAAAAATGACAGTTTGTTGTTTAATATTAAAAAAAGTCTTTTAGCCTTTTTAAATATAGCAGAGACAAAAGATAATATCAGCGTTGTGCCGGTGTTTTACAATGTAAAAACCGATATAAATTCAGATAATATAAAAACAGTTTCTTCTATATATATAAGGGAAAATCTTTCTGAAGAAACAGAGGAAAAGGTTGTAGAAAAAAATGCGGTCAGCCAAAGCATAAAAAACGAAACTTCCTATAATATAGATGTGGGAGCATTAGTGGATAAACCGCTTGATATTAACCTCAAACATAAAGAGCCTGAAATTCTTATTGTCCATACCCATGGTTCAGAGAGCTATACCCAGTCTGATAGATACAGATATTCAGATAGCGACTACGGCAGATGTCAGGACTTAAGATATAATGTGGTAAGAGTGGGCGACGAATTGGAAAAGGAACTTAAAAAAAGAGGATTTAATGTTGTTCACGACAGAACTATTAATGATTATCCTTCATATAATAATTCTTATAATAAGACACTTCAGATTATAGAGGATAATATGAAAAAATATCCGTCTGTAAAATGTGTCTTTGATGTGCACCGCGATGCGATTGTAGATGAAAATGATAATAAGATAAAATTCACTACGGAGATTAATGGTGAAAAAGTCAGTCAAATAATGCTGGTGTGCGGAAGCGACCAGCTGGGCCTCCCAAATCCGCATTGGGAGGAAAATTTAAGCCTTGCCCTTAAGTTGCAAAATGCTCTGGAAAATAAATATCCGGGACTTATGCGACCTGTAAATCTTCGTAAGGAGAGATTTAATATGCACAAAACTTACGGTTCTCTCATTTTTGAGGTGGGCACACATGGAAATACATTGGATGAGGCTCTGGCAAGTATAAAGTATCTTGCAGATGGCATAGAAAAAGTTTTAAAATAAAAGAGGCGATTGTAAAATCGCCTCTTTGTTTATCTGAATCTGCTTACATATTTTTTCTTTCTTTTTATTTTGTTGAGCATTATGGTGTAGAAAATAAACAAACCTATTATGAGTATAACCAATGTTATAAATATCCATGATGTAAATATCGCTCCTATAGATGCAAAAAATCCTTTTATCGGAGCACTTGATACAGATGCATCAGCAACAAGTATAGCAGATGCATATTTTTCTCCGTTGTAGAGTACAGTAACCTGTCCCAGGGCATCGCCTTTTGAAATGGGAGCTTTCACTTTCTTGTTTGTCTCAGTTATTTTTTCAAGTAGCTTTGAATCATAATTTTTTGGGAGATTTACATATAAATCATCTGCACATACAAGAAGAACTTTTCCTGATTCCTTTCCGTTGCGAACCTTTACCTCTGCCATTATCTCGTCTCTTGATAAAAGCTTTTCAGAGGTGTAGTACTCTAAGGCATAGTCAATGAGCTTTTTGGAATCCTCGTTTGCATAGTTTATACCGGCTGCATAAGGGGAGTTTGATGTGATGCATAGGAATTTTAAGTTTCCTTTTTCATAAGTAAGAGCAAGTCCGCAGTCGTTGTTGCTCACGTATGATGTTTTTGCACCTATTGCATTTTTGGTGTAATACTCACTTGTTGATGCATTTGATATAAACTTGTTTGTATTGTTTAGATATCTTGTCTCTGAATATTTATTAGTGGGATTTATTTTGTATGATTTTGTTTTTACAATCTCTGCAATTATTTCATTTTCCATTGCATAGTTGACAATGAGCGCCACATCTTTAAGAGTTGAATACTGGTTTTCGTCAGGCAGACCGCTTGGGTTTGTAAAGTATGTATCCGTACATCCTATCTGTGCAGCTTTCTGGTTCATTTTTGCAACAAATTTGTCCATTGTATCTGCTGAATATACAGCAAGGGCATTTGCTGCTTCACCTGCATCATATATGAGCATTCCGTGAAGTAAGTCGTTCACAGTAAGAATCTCTCCCGGAAGTACTCCCATGTTGTTGTGAGAAAAATCATAGGTGGTAACAGCTTTTGGATTTGCAGTTACTTTTTCGTCCACACTGTTTATATAGTCAAATATAACTGCTGCAGTAAAGAGTTTTGTATAACCACCCGGTGCAATTCTTTCTTCACTGTTCTTTTCATATATAACTTTTGATGATGCCTGATCCATTAAAAGAATGTTTCCTGAACGGAGTCCCTCGGGAACAGAATTTGATGAATTGTCATTTTCAGCAAAAACACAGGTGAAAAAAATGCATATTATAATAAGTAAGAGTGATAATGTTTTTTTCATAAACCGTACCTCAACTAACAAAAAATTTACTTGCTCTATATAATATAACATATAATTCTTCATTTTTCTACATTTTTTTGGTGAAAAGATTAAAAAAATAAATTTTCGGAAAAAAGTATTGACATCTAAAACCCCTTATGATATTATTAGAAAGCACCAAAAATCCGGGCAAAAACTTAACTTAAAGTTTTTTTCAAAAAAATCAAAAAAATTTTAAAAAAAGTATTGACAAAGGGTTTTTGATGTGGTATCATAATCAAGTCGCTTGTAGAGAAGCGACGATTGAACTTTGAAAAATAAACAGCATAATTGAGGTTCTCGTTGGAGCACTGTCCAAATTTTAATTTGGGTAACGGTGCCCATGTGATAGCGTCCCGAAACTTGTTTCGGCTTGACGCGAACCACTAAAGAGAATTTGAGTAACAAGCTTTTTAAAACTAGTAAAGCTAGCAAATTTATGAGCTAAAAAACTTTTAAAAGAACTTTAGTCTACGGACTTAATATTTTTTTAGAGAGTTTGATCCTGGCTCAGGATGAACGCTGGCGGC
>JAZUPR010000024.1:0-11091 GCA_045605285.1 Clostridia bacterium
CGAGAACCTCAATTATGCTGTTTATTTTTCAAAGTTCAATCATCGCTTTTTCACAAGCGACTTGATTATGATACCACAAGGGATATCAGTTGTCAACACTTTTTTTAAATTTTTTTAAAAAAATTATTTGACTCACCACAATGACAAGGTTGCAAACAACCTTTTCAAAGGGTGCTTAAATAGAATATCATAATGTTATTTACTTGTCAATATATTTTTTAGAAAATTTTGATAAATTATTCATTTTTTTTCAAAATTTCCAGTTCCTCATTTAAAAGCTCCCAAGTCTCATAAGTCAAGGTCAGCAATTCATTACATTTTTCTATTTCTGAATATATTTCTTTAACCTTATCATAATCTGAACCGACCTCTTCCAAGGAAACATTGAGTTCTTGTATTTTATTCTCGGTTTCCTCAATTGTTTTCTCACAAAGTTCAAGTTTTTTTGTTTTGTTTTTTATATTTGCCTGTCTTCTCTTTTCTTCTTCATAGGTTCTGGCAGATGAATTTTCGCTCTTTTTTTCTGCAGAATGCACAGATGAGGTGTTTTGCATTCTTAAATAGTCATCATAATTTCCTTCATATCTGTTTATTCCATGAGGGGTGAGTTCAAATATTTTATCGGCAATTTTATTAAGAAAATATCTGTCGTGAGAAACAAAGAAAACTGTGCCCGGATAATCCTTTACTGCTACATCCAAGGATTCTTTTGAACCAAGATCAAGATGATTTGTCGGCTCGTCAAGGAACAAGGTGTTAGCTTTTTCTATCATTATAATAAGCAGCATTAATCTTGCTCTTTCTCCGCCGCTTAAATCTTTGATAAGCTTAAACACATCATCACCGCAAAAAAGAATACGCGCGAGCATACTTCTTATTTGTGATTCTTCAAACCTTGGAAGTCTATCCCAAATTTCATCTATAACAGTTTTTTTGTCATCTAAAAGTTTTTGGTCCTGATCATAATAGCTGATCTGCACATTATTGCCAAACTCAAACTCTCCTGAATATGAGGTATGCTTATCAAGAAGAGTTTTAATAAGAGTAGATTTTCCTATGCCGTTGGCTCCAATGAGTGCAACCTTTTCTCCCCTTTTTATATTGAAGTTTATATTTTGTGCTATGGGTGTAAGTATTCCTGATTTTTCAACCATCAATGTGAGGTCTGAAACAGTAAGTACATCCTTATATGACGGATATTCCATTTCAAAGCCAAAAGAACATGACGAAAGTTCACCTTCGGGCTTTTCAATGATTTCCATTCTGTCTATGGCCTTTTGTTTACTCTTTGCAGATTTTGCAGTTGATGCACGAACGCCATTTTTATCTATATAATCTTCAAGTCTTTTTATTTCCCTTTGCTGTTCATTAAAATGTTTAAGGGCAATTTCGTAATTATGTTTTTTTGTTTCCAGATATTTAGTGTAATTTCCTGTATATCTGGTACATTTATTTCTCTCTATTTCATATATAGTAGTAACAAGGCTATCGAGAAAATATCTATCATGAGAAACTGTGATTACAGCGCCCTTATAAGTCTTAAGATAAGACTCAAGCCACTGCATAGTTTTAAAATCAAGGTGGTTTGTAGGCTCGTCCAAAAGAAGAATTTCGGGATTTTCAAGAAGAAGTCTTGCCATAGAGAGTTTTGTTTTTTCTCCGCCGCTAAGTTTATCGACCTGCATATTAAGGTCAAAATTTTCAAATCCCATACCGTTTAGTATGGTCATAATTTTTGCACGGAGTTCAAAGCCACCCATTTTTTCAAACTGTTCGCTCTTTGCGCCATAGGATTTTAAAATCCTATCGTGTTCTGACTCATCTGTTACGGTGCTCATTTTTTGTTCAAGATTGCGAAGCTCAGATTCAATGGAAACAACATCATCAAAAACACTCATCATGGTTGCCCAGATGGTTTTTTCAAGATACAGATTACTGTTTTGTTTTAAAAAACCTATTCTTGAATCCTTTGATTTAAATATAGTTCCCGAATCATAAGAAAGCTCACCTGATATAATTTTCAAAAGAGTTGTTTTGCCTGCACCGTTTACGCCAATGAGACCAACTTTTTCATTATCAGCAATATTCATGGATATGTTTTCAAAAACAAGATCCACACCATAGCTTTTTGAAACATTTTGTATTTGTAATGCCATAATTACCTCTCTACAACTTTGAATGACAAGCAGTAACCGCGTATACACGCTCTGCTCCATACATTCTTAAATATTTTGAAATTTCTAAAAGAGTTGTACCGCTTGTATATACATCATCTACGACTATGACGGTCTTACCCGACAGGTTTATACAAGGATTATACAAGAAAGAATTTTTTATATACAACTTCTTATCCTCAAGTTCCATACCACTTAATCTGCTAATAGGTTTGATTTTGAATAAAGAATCATCAAGAACATCTATCCCAAGCCACTCGGAAAGATATTTTGCCAGAACAGCGGATTGATTATAGTCTCTGTCTCTTGAAATGTGAATAGGAACAGGGAGAATATAGCAATCTGAGGATATAAAACTCCTGTTTTTCAACTCATCATACATCGCTCTTGCAAAGGTATATCCAAGATATTTTATGTTTTTAAACTTAAAATCTATAAGAGAACTTCTGATATTATCCCTATAAGGAAGAGGAGAAATGATTTCATCATATCCATTTTCAGTTTCTCTTACAAATGTCTTGGTCTTTTTTAATTCCTCAAGACATTTATCACAAAGACAAAACTTCTCTGAGACAGGTATCAATTTTCTACAACTGATACACCTTTTAGGAAACAAGGTGTCGAGCACCACATCAGATATAAAACGGATTGCTTTTATTATAAAGTTCATTGACTCCATAATCCTTTTCAAAAATTATTTTTTCAGAAAGAGCCGAAAAACGCTTTGTCTCGCGGTTATTATCCACCATTTTTCTGACAATATCTTCCCTGCCTACAAGGACAACCAAATCTCTGGCACGGGTGATGCCCGTATAGAAAAGATTTCTGTTTATGAGCATATAAGGCGCATCATACATAGGAATGATAACCACAGGAAACTCACTTCCCTGGCTCTTATGAACAGTTACGGCATAGGCAAGTTCTATTTCATCAAGCTCGCGGAAGTCATATACGACCTTTTTGTTATCATCGTATATTACGGAAAGAGTGGAAAACTTTTCGCTAATCTTTTCAATTATTCCCACATCACCGTTGAAAACACCTGAGCCTATAACGCCACCGTCCATCGTCCAACTTTTATCATAATTATTTTTTATCTGCATAACCTTGTCTCCCTCACGAAAGACAATGTCGCCATATCTTTTTTCTTTTTTCTCATCGTGCGGGGGATTCAGAATTTCCTGTAGTCCTGTGTTAAGATTATACACTCCCGCAACGCCTTTTTTTGCAGGGGACAAAACCTGAATATCCAACGGATTTACTCCATATTTTTCAGGAAGCTTTTTGCTGCACAAAGACATTATATAGTCATAACCCTTTTTTACATCTGGACAGAAAGCAAAGAAAAAGTCCTTGCCCTCTATATTGCACTGAGGATACTTTCCGCTATTAATATAGTGAGCATTTACAACTATCATACTCTCTTTTGCCTGACGGAAAATTTCATTAAGCCTTATAACCTTTACAACTCCGCTGTTTATAATATCACGAAGCACGTTGCCTGGTCCTACTGACGGAAGCTGATTTACATCGCCCACCATTATGAGTCTTGTGCCGTATTTAACAGCTTTTAAAAGGCTGTTCATAAGAACAACATCAACCATAGACATCTCGTCTACAATGAGAACATCAGTATCTATAGGCTTGTCTTCATCAACGGCGAACTCCACCTCTGATGCATCTTCGCGATACCCCGCCTGAAGAAGTCGGTGGATTGTTTTTGCTTCGCATCGGCACACCTGATTCATCCTCTTGGCAGCTCTGCCTGTGGGGGCGGTGAGTGTGACACTTAGTCCATTTGAATGCATAACATCTATTATTGCATTTATAATGGTTGTCTTTCCTGTACCGGGTCCGCCTGTTATAACAAGAGTTCCGTATTTAAGGGCACTCTCAACTGCCTCTCTCTGAAGGTCAGCCAGTTTCATACCCTGTGTTTTTTCAGCAATTTCAATGCGGGTTCTTATGTCGTCTTCATCATAATCATATTCCACAGATGAAAGTGCACAAATCTTTCTTGCAACATTAAGCTCACATTGATAATGAGAGTAGTAGTACACTCTGTTTTCATCATTTGAATTTTCGCATACAAAATATCTTTCTTTTGCCAGAACATCTATTATACCGTCTATTTTTGACTCATCAACATTCAGCAAAGCTGAACTTAAGGTACAAAGACTTTTTCTTGGAAGATATGAATGTCCGAACTGTGTGTTGTACTTCAAGGTATACACAGTTCCTGCTTTTAATCGGACATCACAATCTGACGAAAAGTCAAGCTTTGATGCAATTTCATCAGAAGTCTTAAAAGAAATTCCGTCAATTTCCTCGCAAAGTATATATGGATTTGACTCTATGATATCAACCGCGTTTGAGCCATAGGTTTTATAAATTCTTGCGGCATAGTTGACAGATATATTATGTGACTGGAGAAATATTACAAGTGATGATGCACCAACCTGCTCGTTATAGCTTTCGTGTATGGAAATTGCTTTATCCTTGCTTATACCACGTATTATTGAGAGTTTTAAAGGTTCATTCATTATAACATTGAGCGAATCTTCGCCAAATTCTTCAACAATTTTTCTTGCTGTTGCCTCGCGAATACCTTTTATTATTCCCGATGCAAGATATCTGTATATAGTATCTCTTGTGCAAGGCATCTTTTTTTCAAAAATTTCTGCTTTAAACTGTTCTCCGTACACATTATGTGTTACCCATTTTCCAGTAAGGATGACATATTCTCCTACAGAAATTCCGTGCATATATCCCACTGCTGTATAGAACTCTTTATTATTTTTAACTTCGACAACCACATATCCGTTATCTTCATTGCGATATATGATTTCTGTAACTTCACCTTCAATTTTTACAAGTTCCTGATTAGTCAAATCAAATCATCCTTCTTGAGAAAAATACAAAATAATTATATACTTATTTGCCATTTGTGTCAATCACACATAAGCTTAAAAAATATTGCAATTTTATAAATTATGTAGTATAATTTATAATGAGGTGCGTATGATTTGAAATTGCTGATTATAAGTGATACCCACGGATATATTGCAAATGCAGTATCCGTTATTGAAGAAACAAAACCCGATTATGTAATACACCTTGGAGATATGGCTGATGACTGCGACCAGTTAAAATACATATACCCTATGCAGAAAATGATTTGCGTATTGGGAAACAACGACTGGTACAACAGGCAATATCCATTGGAGGTAATTACAAAACTATGTAGCAAGAAATTTTTTATATGTCACGGTCACAAATATAATGTCAAATACGGATTGGAGCTTATTAAAAAGAAAGGTCTTGCCGAAAAAGCAGATGTTATACTCTACGGCCACACCCACAGAAGATTTATTGAAGAAAAAGACGGGTTGCTTATTATGAACCCAGGCTCTACAGCTTCATACGGAATAATAGACATTGACGAAAACGGAAATATGAATGCAAACATTCTTGATGTGTAGGAGAACACAAATGAAGGATTTTTCAAAAACCGATGAAAATTACATAAAATCACATCTGAAAACTCAATTTATGGGAAAACCCCTTTACATATTTGACAGCGTAAGTTCTACATTCGACAAAATAGCTGATTTTCCAAGAACCGAAGGACTTACTGTCATAGCTCGCTGTCAGACAAACGGCAGAGGAAGGCTTGGAAGAAACTGGTCGTCAGACGAGGGCGGAATATATATGTCTTTCAACCTGACTCCGTCTTTAAGCCCAGAAGATGCATCAGAGCTGACAATCCCCTGTGCATTAGGCGTTGCAAAAGCACTCCGCAAATACGGAGATTGCAAAATCAAATGGCCAAATGACATGGTTTTAAACGGCAAAAAAATATGCGGAATACTGTCAACAATGGGCATAACAGACGGTAAAACCGATTATGTATGTGTTGGGATAGGCATAAACACAAATCAAACTGAATTTAACGGACTTCCAAATGCCTCATCCATAAGAATGCTTACAGGTGATTTGTGCAACGAAAATCAGATTATATGCGATATACTTGAAAACATTGAAAAAGAATACATATCCGACAAAAAAGCAGTCCTTGAACAATACAAAAAATACTGCCTCACATTAGGAAGTATTGTAACTGTTCACTACTGCGACGACAGAGAAGATTTTTCAGGAGAATGCATTGACATTACCGATAATGGTCTTCTTATTGTAAAAAACGGTGATAAGACCGTATATGTCAGCTCAGGAGAGGTGTCTGTACGCGGTTTATACGGATATGTATAACATAGTTTTAAAATATATTTTGGAGATTTAATATGAAAGCACCAATATACAACGAAATAAAGAAAAATATATCCAAGCAAAGAACTCTTTTTACCACTCCCGGTCACAACGGAAAGGTAATACTGAACTCAAAGAATTTTTGCAAGCTTGATGCATCTACAAATTTTGAGTCGGACAAGCTTGATATTCCAAGAAGCTATATTCTGGACTCTGAGTACAGTCTTATGAAAATGTATAATACCTGTTACAGCTATTATATAACCAACGGAACTTCAAGTGCCATTCTGGCTATGATAGGTTCTGTGCTTAACCCGGGCGACAAGATAATAGTTGACAGGGATTGCCACAAATCTGTGATAGATGCAATAATGCTGTGTAGATTGACACCAGTATTTATAAAAAGAGATTATAACAGTTCTTTAGATTTCTTTGGCGGAACAGACCTATACGCCCTAGAGAGCACCTTGTCTTTAAACAGTGATGCAAAAGCAATATACATAACATCTCCAAACTATTATGGAGTAATGTCTGACATAGCTGCTATTTCTGAAATGGCATACAAAAACAATATGTTGCTTCTTGTAGACGAATCACACGGGGCACACTTGCCATTTTCCTCAGAATTTCCGCCATCTGCCCTTAACTGCGGTGCAGACATTGTTGTGCACAACACAGGCGAGACTTTAGGTTCAATGTCAGGCGGTGCGCTCTTGCATATAAACAACAATACAATCGACCTTAACAGAGTAAGACAGGTTGTATATACATATCAATCGCCCGAGACATCCAACGCATATTTATGTGCCTTGGAAAACTCCATTTACTATGCTCAGGCCAAGGCGAAAAAGTTTTCTATGATTAAAAAGGAAATTGACCGCTGCAGTTCAATAATAAACGACGGAACAGACATAATATGGTTTGATGCAAAATATCTTGACAAGTTCTGGATAAAAAATATAGACTCAACCAGAATTGTACTTAATTTTTCAAAAATGGGAATGTCGGGTGCAGAGGTTTCTTCAATACTAAGGCAAAAATTTGATATAGAGCCTGAGGCAGCACTTGGATACAATGTGATACTGGTGGCAAGTTTGTTCAACTCCACCCACCATATAAGAAAGCTTTCAACAGCTCTGATGTATATATACAACCAGTTTTTGAAAAGAAACATTGAGCCTATGGAGCACGCTCCGTTTAATCCCGATAAAAACATAGACATCATGCTCTCTTGCATACCTGCAAACACTCTTTCTACACCTGGTGACAAGATTGATGCAGATGCAGTATTGGGAAGAATTTGCAAAACATGTATATATGAGCACCCCACATACATTCCCCTTATTATTCCTGGTGAAAGAATAAGCGAGAGTCACTTGGAGAGTATAAACTCAACTATTGAAAAAGGCGGATTTATAGGCGGACTTACTATAAACGGTGAATTTGACACTGTAGACTTGTCATACTCGCTGAGAGTATAAGGACACATAGGAAGGATGGATTTTTTAAATGGCAAAATCAGGAAAAAATTCTGAATATTCAAATATCAGCATAACCCAGCTTAAAGGTGCTGACAGAGTGCGACTCAGACCTTCTGTAATTTTTGGCTCTGACGGACTTGAGGGTTGTCAGCATGCAGTATTTGAAATTCTCTCTAACTCTATAGACGAAGCAAGAGAGGGCCATGGAACAATAATAGAGGTAACAAAATTTTTGGACAACTCCGTGGAAGTTTTAGACTATGGTCGCGGTATACCTGTAGACTACAACTCTGTTGAAAACAGATACAACTGGGAATTGGTATTCTGCGAGATGTATGCAGGCGGAAAATACAACACCAACAACGGAGAAAACTATGAGTACAGCCTTGGACTCAACGGACTTGGTGCGTGTGCCACACAGTACGCCTCAGAGTATATGGATGTAACTGTATGCAGAGATGGTTTTAAGTATGAACTGCATTTTGAAAAGGGTGAAAATGTAGGCGGTCTCACAAAGACAGAATTCAGACACAGACACACCATGACAAAAATAAAGTGGAAACCCGACCTTGAGGTGTTTACCGACATAAACATTCCTGACGAATACTTCCACACAACTCTCAAAAAGCAGGCAATTGTAAACAAGGGTCTTTTACTCAAATTTAAAAAAGAAATTTCAAAAGGTCAGTTTGAAGAAACTGATTACGTATACGAAAATGGCATAATAGATTATGTAAAAGAAATTGCCGGTGAAAACGCAATGACCGAAGTAAAATATATTGAGTGCGAAAAGAGAGGACGAGACAGAGAGGACAAGCCAGACTACAATGTAAAACTTTCTGTTGCCATGTGTTTTTCAAACAAGATAAATATGATTGAATATTATCATAATTCAAGCTTTTTGGAGCACGGAGGGTCCCCTGACAAAGCTGTGACAAATGCTTTTGTTTATACTATTGACAAGTATTTAAAGGCAAATAATAAATATACAAAAAACGAATCGAAAATTAGTTTCAGCGACGTTAGAGATTGCCTGATTTTGGTTTCAAACTCACTATCGGGACTTACAAGCTATGAAAACCAAACAAAAAAAGCTATAAACAACAAGTTTATCCAGGAAGCAATGACAGAGTTTTTGCGTCATGAGCTTGAAGTTTACTTTATAGAAAACAAAATGGACGCAGAAAAAATTTCTGCACAGGTTCTTGTAAACAAAAGAAGCAGAGAACATGCAGAAAAAGCAAGGGTAAATATTGCAAAAAAACTTAGCGGAAATATAGACATTAACAACCGTGTTCAAAAATTTGTCGACTGTAGAACAAAAGATATTTCCAAAAGAGAGGTTTATATAGTTGAGGGTGATTCTGCCCTTGGCTCATGTAAACTCGGTAGAGACTCAGAATTTCAGGCAATTATGCCTGTAAGGGGTAAAATCCTTAACTGCTTAAAATCCGACTACGACAAGATATTTAAAAGCGAAATTATTACAGACCTTTTAAAAGTTCTCGGTTGCGGTGTTGAGATAAGCTCCAAGCACAACAAGAATTTATCCACCTTTGACATAGACAACTTAAGATGGAACAAAATAATAATCTGCACCGATGCTGATGTCGATGGATTCCAGATAAGAACACTTATTCTTGCTATGTTATACAGGCTGACCCCTACTCTTATAAACGAGGGCAAGGTATTTATTGCTGAATCACCGCTTTTTGAAATAACATCTAAAAAGAAAACATACTTTGCATATACAGAAAAAGAAAAATTAGATATACTTAAAAGTCTTAATGATGACAAATGCATCGTTCAGCGTTCAAAAGGTCTTGGTGAAAACGAGCCTGAAATGATGTGGCAAACAACTATGAATCCTGAGACAAGACGCCTTATAAAAATAAATGCAGATGATGTGGAAAAGACAGCCCAGATGTTCGACCTGCTTTTAGGCGACGAATTAAACTCAAGAAAAGAATACATTGCCCAGAACGGACATCTGTATCTTGATATGCTTGACTTAAGCTAATGTGGAGGTGATAATATGTTTCATGAAAATCAATTGATAACAGATACCTTAAGGGAAAACTATATGCCTTATGCCATGAGCGTAATCATTTCCCGTGCAATACCTGAAATAGACGGTTTTAAGCCCTCTCACAGAAAGCTCCTTTATACAATGTATAAAATGAATCTTATTAACGGTCAGAGAACAAAATCTGCCAATGTTGTTGGACAGACCATGAAGCTTAACCCCCATGGCGACCAGGCAATATATGAAACAATGGTCAGACTCACAAGGGGTAATGACTCTCTGCTTCATCCGTTTGTAGATTCAAAGGGAAACTTTGCAAAGCACTATTCAAGAGACATGGCATTTGCTGCATCCCGTTATACCGAGGTAAAGCTTGAGCCTATATGCAAAGAACTCTTTGGTGACATAGACAAAAACACAGTAGATTTTACAGACAACTATGACGGAACATTAAAAGAACCAACTCTGCTCCCTGTTTCTTTTCCGAATATTCTTGTAAACCCCAACCAAGGTATAGCAGTAGGTATGGCAAGTAATATATGCTCTTTTAACCTTAAAGAAGTGTGTGATACTACCATTGCTTATCTGAAATCAGAAAATTGTGACATAACAAAAACTCTCCTTGCTCCTGATTTTACAACAGGCGGAGAGCTTATATATGACGAAGAAACAATAAAGCAGATATACGAAACAGGAAGAGGCTCTGTTAAGGTAAGAAGTAAATATCGCTTTGACAAGAAAAACGGATATATAGAAATATATGAAATACCATATTCAACCACATCAGAGGCTATTATTGACAAAATAATTGAGCTTATAAAAGCAGGAAAAATAAAAGAGATAAATGACCTTCGAGATGAAACCGACCTAAACGGTCTTAAAATCACTCTTGATGTGAAAAAAAGCTGCGATGCAGACCTGCTTATGAAAAAGCTCTTTAAACTAACTCCTTTAGAGGATAGTTTCAGTTGTAATTTCAACATCCTTGACGGAACCACTCCAAAGGTTATGGGAATCAAAGAAATTCTTCACAACTGGTCAGAATTCCGCGAGAACTGCATAAGACGAAAAATTAAATTTGACATCAACAAGATGACTCACAAGCTCCATCTTCTTGAAGGTCTTAAGTCGGAGGCCAAGCGGT
>JAZUPR010000025.1:0-8950 GCA_045605285.1 Clostridia bacterium
TCTTTCGGATGTGTTGTCCACAGCTCTTTTTCAATTGACTTACGACGAGGGGTGTGCTCTTTTGGAAAAAACCCCCGATGCAAAGGCATTTTGGGTTTTGCCGGACGGGAAAACGATGGAATATTGATGAATAATGAATAATGAATAATTATGGTAGGCATTTGCGATATATGCAAATGCCTTCTTTATATTTTAAAAGCATCTTCCCCACAATGCGGAAATTAATGGGTTTGTTGTAGGGGACGGCACTTGTTGACGTCCCGATTAAATTATAACGGGCGGATGTAGGCATCCGCCCCTACAATTATATTTTAATATTCTGCGGGTTGTCGGAACCGCCAACCCCTACGGTCTAAATATGAAACAATACAATCGTAGGGGAGGGTCTCTGTGCCCTCCCGTTTATTTCGGGATTTTCGGGAGGGGATGGAACCCCTCCCCTGCAATAGTGAAAAAACAGGAATAATTTAAATGATATTTTCTCTTTAAATTATCAAAATTTTATTTTACTTTACCGACAAAATATGATATAATAAATTGTATTATGAAATCTTAAAAAGGGAATGAAATTTATGTCAAAAATCGTAAAAATAGGTGACAGATTAATAGGCGGAGGAAACCCCGTTCTCATACAATCTATGTGTAATGTTCCAACAAAGGATATACAGGCAGTTACAAGCCAGATTATCGCTCTCGAAAAAGCAGGTTGTGACATTGTCCGCGTGGCTGTGCCCGACATGGAAAGTGCTGGGGCTATAAAGGAAATAAAAAAGAACATTCACATTCCTCTTGTGGCAGATATACATTTTGACTACAGACTCGCTCTTTCATCTATGGAAAACGGAGTTGACAAGGTAAGAATAAATCCCGGGAACATCGGCTCAAAAGAGGGCATAAAGGCTGTTGTAGATATGGCAAAGGAAAAAAACATTCCCATAAGAATTGGTGTAAACAGCGGTTCTGTAGAAAAAGAGCTTTTGGCAAAATACGGCAAGCCATGTGCCGAGGCACTTGTGGAAAGTGCGAAAAAGCATATAGATATTTTAAACGAATACGGCTACGACAACATTGTGGTGTCTCTTAAAGCATCAGATGTACCAACCACTATCAAGGCATATTCACTTATGCACGATATGTACGACTACCCCCTGCACCTTGGCGTTACCGAGGCGGGTACTTTTGTGGGCGGTACTATAAAATCATCCATCGGAATAGGCGCTCTTCTTTCTCAGGGCATAGGCGACACCATAAGAGTTTCCCTTACGGATGACCCGACAAAAGAAATTATGGTTGCATCAGAGATACTTAAAAATCTTGGATTAAAACAGGGTGGACCAAAGTTTGTGTCCTGTCCCACTTGCGGAAGAACAAGTATATCACTCATACCTCTTGCACAAAAAGTTGAAGAATACTTGATGAGTGTAAACAAGGACATTACCGTTGCAGTAATGGGTTGTGTGGTAAACGGTCCCGGAGAGGCAAGAGAAGCAGACATCGGCATAGCAGGCGGAATAGGCGAGGGTCTTGTTTTCAAAAAAGGCGTGCCTTTTAAAAAGGTCAGCGAAGATATGCTTTTTGATGTTTTGGTCGAAGAGATTGAAAAAATGTAAAGAAAGGTAAGATAGATTTATGTCTCCAACAACATTGAGACTTGAAAATATATTTTCGGGGGCGGTGATTCCCGATGAACTCTCTGATGCATTTGTCTACAGCACAAATGCCAGTTCGTCAGAGAGAAAGCTCACCGTCACACTCTCTGCCACAAAGCTTATCCCATATAAGATAATAGAAGATTTCAAGGACTACATAAAAGAAAAATACTCCCTTAATTCTTTTGTATTAAAGGTAAAATATGCAGATGTGTCTTTAGAAGACCTTGGCATAGACGAATACTACAAAAACCTTGTTTTTTATGTAAACGAGGTTATTCCGGGTGTAAGACATCTGTTTCTTGACTCTTTTGCAAGCCTTGACGAAGACAGGCTCATTGTTCATTGCAAATACGGAACAGAAATTTTAGAAGAGATGAACTGTGCCGAGACTGTCGAAAGACTTATTATGGCTCAGACAGGTTGCAGGGTAAATGTATTTTTTGAAGACGACAGCAACCACGAGGAGCTTGACAGAGTGCTCGAAGAGACTTTAAACGCTCTTCCTGAAATTGAAGTTGTTCCCGAAAAACCAATTGTTGAAAAGGCTATCGAAGCAGAGGACACCTCTGTGATTTTAGGAAAGGCTATTTCTGAAGATGCCATTCCCATAAGCAGTATCGAGGCTGATGCAAAGACCGTTGTCATAGAAGGCAAGGTAATATTTTTAGACTACCGTGAGCTTAGAAGCGAAAAAATTCTCATGAAATTTTACATTGCCGACGATTCAGATGCATTTACCTGCAAGGCGTTTCTTACAAAAAATCAGCATCAGGAGGTAAAGGGGCGCATAAAAGCAGGAAAAAGCTATGTTAAAGTCAAAGGGCGTTTTCAGTACGACAGCTTTGACAAGGAAAACATCATAATGATAAATGACATCTGCGAGGCAAAGAAAAGAAAAGGCAGAATGGATAATGCAGAAAACAAACGAGTAGAGCTTCATCTTCACACCAAGATGTCTGCCATGGATGCTATGACAGATGCGGGTGTGCTTGTGGAAAACGCTATAAGCTGGGGTCACAAAGCAATCGCCATTACAGACCACGGTAATGTGCAGGCGTTCCCCGAGGCATATCACGCGGCGGGCGACAAGATAAAGGTGATTTACGGAGTGGAGTGTTATCTTGTAAACGACTCCAGAGAGATTGTTATAAATCCGAAAAATCTTCCCCTTGACACAGAATATGTGGTTTTTGATTTGGAGACAACAGGTCTTTCGCCAAACACTGAGGCTATTACAGAAATTGGTGCAGTAAAGATAAAAAACGGTCAGATTGTGGACTCGTTCAACGAATTTGTAAATCCAAAAAAACCTATTCCCGGGAAAATAACAGAGCTTACAGGCATTACAGATGACATGGTGGCATCTGCTCCAGATATATCCGTTATCTTACCGCAGTTTTACGAGTTTTCAAAGGACTGTGTGCTTGTGGCTCACAATGCCGCTTTTGACACTTCTTTTGTGAAAAAAGCTGCCAAAGACCTTGGATTGGAATTTGATTTCTGCTACATAGACACTTTAGAGCTTGCGCGCTCTGTGGTACAGGGCATCAAAAATTACAAGCTCGACTCACTTACAAAGCATTTTAATGTAAAGCTTGAAAATCATCACAGAGCTTGTGACGATGCCTTGGCAACTGCTCATGTGTTCTTAAAGCTTTTATCAAAGCTTTCTGAAATGGACATTGAGACATTGGACAGCATCAACACAACTCTTGCGGGAAATGTAGACATCCGCACCATGCCTACATATCATTGCATACTTTTAGTTCAGAGTCAGGAGGGTATGCAGAATCTGTATAAAATCATTTCCGCATCAGGTCTTGATTATTACTACAGACGACCAAGAGTGCCAAAAAGCCTTATTCAGAAATACAGAAACGGTCTTCTCGTAGGCTCTGCCTGTGAGGCGGGAGAGCTGTACAAAATTCTTCTGGACTCTCCTTACGGATACGACCTTAGCGAAATAAACAAGGTTATCAGCTTTTACGATTATCTTGAAATTCAGCCTCTTTCCAACAACGCATTTTTGCTCCGAGAGGGAAAAGTGGAGAGCGAAGAGGATTTGAAAAATATAAACAGAACAATCATAGACCTTGGCAAGAGAAACAACAAGCTCACCGTTGCCACCTGTGATGTGCACTTTTTAAATCCTGAAGACGAGGTTTTCAGACGAATTCTTCAGGCGGGTCAGGGATATGACGATGCAGACCATCAGGCACCTTTGTATTTCCGCACCACAGAAGAGATGCTGAAAGAATTTTCATATCTCGGCGATCCTCTCTGTCACGAAGTGGTTGTAGATAACCCCAATATCATAGCCGATATGGTAGATGTGGTAAAACCGATTCCCGACGACAAGGCACCACCTGAAATTCCCGGCTCTGATGACGAACTCCGAAAGCTTACCTACGACAAGGCTATGTGCATTTACGGAGAAAATCTGCCTGATATAGTAAAAGACAGAATAGACATTGAGTTAAATTCTATTATCAACAACGGATATTCCGTGCTCTATATTATTGCTCAAAAGCTTGTGTCCAAGTCCAACAGCGACGGATATCTGGTTGGCTCACGAGGCTCTGTTGGCTCGTCTCTTGTGGCATTTATGAGCGGTATCACCGAGGTAAATTCTCTGCCGCCGCATTATGTATGCCCTAAGTGTAAACACAATGAGTTTGTCACAGACGGAAGTGTGGGTTGTGGATACGATATGCCCGACAAGGCTTGTCCTGAATGTGGAGAAATGATGATAAAAGATGGTCACGACATTCCTTTCCAGACGTTTTTGGGATTTTACGGAGACAAAGAGCCAGATATCGACCTTAACTTCTCGGGTGACTATCAGCCAAGAGCACACAAATATATTGAGGAGCTTTTTGGCTCGGGTCACGTGTTCCGTGCAGGCACCATCGGCACTGTTGCAGAAAAAACTGCCTACGGATATGTTATGAAATATTATGAAGAAAAGGGACTCCCTATCACTCCTGCTCAGGCTCAGAGACTTCTTATGGGAATCACAGGTGTAAAGAGAACCACAGGTCAGCACCCGGGCGGAATTATCGTTGTGCCAAAGACAAGGGATGTGCACGAATTTTCACCTATTCAGCATCCTGCAGATGATATAAACAGCGATATTATCACACTGCATTTTGACTATCACTCCATAGACAAAAACCTCTTGAAGCTCGATATTCTCGGCCACGACGACCCCACGGTTATCAAGATGCTTGAAGACCTTACAGGTGTAAGCGCCAGAGATATCCCCATAGACGACAAAAAGACCATGAGCCTTTTCACAGGCACAGATGCTTTGGGCGTAACTCCCGAGGCTATAAACTCTCCTGTGGGAACCTATGCTGTGCCCGAGTTCGGCACAAAATTTGTTCGTCAGATGCTTGTTGACACAAAGCCTACTACATTTTCTGAGCTTGTCAGAATTTCTGGACTTTCCCACGGTACAGACGTGTGGCTCAACAATGCTCAGACTCTTATCAAAGAGGGCAAAACCACTCTTGCAGAGGCAATCTGTACCCGAGACGACATCATGGTTTATCTTATATACAAAGGTGTTGAAAAGGGTCTTGCCTTTAAGATAATGGAAAGCGTAAGAAAGGGAAAAGGTCTTACACCCGAGTACGAATCAGCCATGAGAGAGTGCAATGTGCCCGAGTGGTACATAGGCTCTTGTAAGAAAATAAAATATATGTTCCCCAAGGCTCACGCTGTTGCCTATGTTACAATGGCGTTTCGCATAGCCTATTTCAAGGTGTATTATCCAATGGAGTTTTACTGCACCTACTTTACTGTCCGTGCAGACGAGTTTGATGCGGAAATCATAGCAGGCGGTATGGAGGATGCCAAAAAGAATATGGCAATCCTTGAGGCAAAAGAAAGGGACAAGCAGGCAACCGACAAGGACAAAAATATGATTACCATTTTAGAGGTTGCCCTGGAGATGTATGCAAGAGGATTAAACTTTCTACCCATAGACCTTGACAAGTCCCACGCCTACAAATTCATTCCCACACCCGAGGGAATACTGCCACCACTCAATGCTATTGCAGGGCTTGGCACAAATGCCGCAAAGAGCATTGTGGAGGCAAGAGAAAGCGCGCCTTTTGCATCTATTGAGGATTTTTCAAAAAGAGCAAAGGTCACAAAAACCATTGTTGAAATAATGCGAGGAAAAGGAATGTTCAAAGACATTCCCGAGAGCGACCAGGTGACATTTTTTTAGGATATTAAAATAATTTGCATTTTTAAATTATTTGTGTTATAATATCGGCATTATATGTTTAAATGGAGTGTCAGCCTGAAAAGCCAACTTAAAAATCGATGCAAAATGTTGTCATATCGCGTTTTGCATCGATTATAATCATATAAAGAGGAATAATTTATTTTTAAAAGGAGAAAAAAATGTTATACACAGCATCATTTTCAAAGCTTATAGAAGTTTTTCAGAAGATGCCCGGTGTGGGACATAAAAGCGCTGTCAGAATGGCATATTATGTATTGTCTCTTTCAGACGAGGATGCACAGAAAATGATTAGCGCCATATCCGATGCAAAAGAAAAAATCCATTATTGCTCGCTTTGTCAGAATATCACAGAGACCGACCCTTGCGAGATTTGCGAAAACTCAAGAAGAGATTCATCTCTCATCTGCGTGGTAGAACAGCCAAAGGACGTTATTGCTCTTGAAAAAACAAGGGAGTATTATGGCATTTACCATGTGCTCCACGGAGCTATTTCGCCAATGGACGGCATAGGTCCTGATGATATAAAAATAAAAGAGCTTGTGGCACGCGTTGCCTCGGGCGGCATAAATGAGGTTATAATGGCAAACAGTCCCAGCATTGAGGGCGAGGCTACTGCCATGTATATATCAAAGCTTTTGAAACCTTTTGGAGTCAAAGTATCGCGTATTGCTTACGGATTGCCTGTAGGCGGGGATTTGGAATATGCAGATCAGGTTACTCTCCTTAAGGCTATAGAGGGCAGACACGAAATATAAAAAAGGAGATAGTAAGAGATGGCAAAAAAACAGGTTGTTTTAACAGAGGAGGGGCTTAAAAAGCTTCAGGATGAACTGGAGTACCTCAAAGTTACCAAGCGAAAAGAAATAACCGAAAAAATTAAAGAGGCAAGAGGCTTTGGTGACCTTTCCGAAAACTCTGAATATGATGCAGCTAAAGATGCACAGGCAACCATGGAACAAAGAGTTGTGGAAATTGAAAATATTATTAAAAATGCAAAAATCGTATCTGCAGATGAAATGCCCACAGACATTGTGAGCATCACATCTAAAGTAAAGGTTTACGATTGCGACCTTGAAGAAGAGGAAGAATACATCATCGTCGGTGCTACAGAATCAGACCCTATTTCAGGAAAAATTTCTGACGAATCACCAATCGGCAAAGCTCTTCTTGGCAAAAAGGTAGGAGACACCGTAGAGGTGGAAACCCCAGGAGGCACAATCAGCATTAAAATTCTCGAGATAAACTAACAGGAGGGACAACTAATGAGTGAAGAAATCAAAGACACAGCGCCCGTTCAGGAGCTTTCCGAAATACTTCAGATAAGAAGAGACAAGCTTTCAGAGCTTCAGGAAAACGGTGCTGACCCTTTTAAAATAACAAAATTTGACCGTACACATTCATCTAAAGATATCTGTGAAAACTGCCGCGAGGAAGAGCGCACTATTTCTGTGCACGGAGAAGAAAAGACAATTATGGCAAAAATTTCTCCCCTTGACGGTCAGATTGTAACCGTTGCAGGCAGAATTATGTCAAAGCGTGGCATGGGTAAGGTTGGGTTTGCTCACATTCAGGACTTGGATGGCAGAGTTCAGCTTTTTGTAAAAAAAGATATTCTTGGCGAAGATGCATATAATGTTTTCAAAAAATATGACATCGGCGACATTATAGGTGCAGACGGTGAAGTGTTTACCACACAGACAGGTGAGATTTCCATTCGTGTAAATTCCATCACCCTTTTGTCAAAGTCACTTCAGCCTCTCCCTGAAAAATTCCACGGTATGACAAATACCGACCTTCGTTACCGTCAGAGATATGTTGACCTTATCATGAATGGTGATGTTAAAGACACATTTATCAAGCGTTCAAAGATTCTTGCATCTATCAGACGCTATCTTGATGCACAGGGCTTTTTAGAGGTTGAGACACCTATGCTCGTTTCAAATGCGGGCGGTGCCGCAGCAAGACCTTTTGAAACTCACTTTAATGCATTAGACGAAGACTTTAAACTCCGTATTTCCCTTGAGCTTTACCTTAAGAGACTTATCGTGGGCGGACTCGAGAGAGTGTATGAAATAGGCAGAGTTTTCAGAAATGAGGGTCTTGACACTCGCCACAATCCTGAATTTACTCTTATGGAGCTTTATCAGGCGTACACAGACTATCATGGCATGATGGATTTAACAGAAAATCTCTACCGCCATGTAGCACAGGAAGTGCTCGGTACTACCAAAATTGTATACAACGGCATTGAAATGGACCTTGGACAGCCATTTGAGCGTATCACAATGCTCGATGCTGTTAAAAAATATTCAGGTGTTGATTTTAACGAAATCAATTCCATTGAAGAGGCTCGCGCAGTTGCAAAAGAGCATCATGTAGAATACGAAGACCACCACAAAAAAGGTGACATCTTAAATCTTTTCTTTGAAGAGTTTGTTGAAGACCATCTCGTTCAGCCTACCTTTGTTATGGACCACCCTGTTGAGATTTCACCTCTTACAAAGAAAAAGCCTGATAATCCTGATTATGTTGAGCGTTTTGAGTTCTTTATGAACGGCTGGGAAATGGCAAATGCTTATTCAGAGCTTAACGACCCAATCGACCAGAGAGAGCGTTTCAAGGCACAGGAAGAGCTTCTTGCTCTCGGTGATGAAGAGGCAAATACCACAGACGAAGACTTTATGAATGCACTCGAAATCGGTATGCCACCAACAGGCGGTATCGGCTTCGGTATTGACCGTATGTGTATGCTTCTTACCGACTCAGCAGCTATAAGAGATGTGCTCCTGTTTCCGACAATGAAGCCGCTTGACAACAAATAATCAAAAAAGTGCAGTAAAATAGCGGGTTTGACGAATTAGCAAAGCTAAAAAATACGCCAATTTACGCCAAACTTACGCCATAATATGCAAAAGGTTATGCACTAAATAGGAATCTTAAATATTAAACTCCTTGCAATGATACTGTTGCAAGGAGTTTTTCAAAAGATTCATTAATATACTTTTAAGGAGGAAAAATAAAATGCAAGACATTATACAAT
>JAZUPR010000026.1:0-8163 GCA_045605285.1 Clostridia bacterium
TAGCACCGCCGACTCTTCTTGCTTTAACCTCCAAAACAGGCATAATGTTTTCCATAGCCTGAAGGAAAACCTCCAATGGATCCTTTCCTGTCTTTTCAGCAACAATCTCAAATGCGCCATAAACGATATTCTGAGCTACACCCTTTTTACCATCCAACATGATGTTGTTGATAAGCTTTGTAACAACAATGTTGTTGTACATTGGATCGGGTAATACTTCTCTTTTTGCAATAAAACCTTTACGTGGCACTTTGCTTCCCTCCTTCATAAAAAAATGATTTCACAGGTACTCAAGCTTTTGCTTGTCAGTGCTCAATACAAAAATTAATATATATAATTCCGTACTGCCGCACTACTTACCTTTTTTTGTAAGTGTCCAACATCTGGATTCGCTTACGTCAATTTGTCAGCCGATGTGCATTATTTTGATTTTGCACCGTATTTTGATCTCGACTGTTTTCTGTTAGCAACACCTGATGCGTCCAAAGCTCCACGAATGATGTGATATCTTACACCAGGGAGGTCCTTAACTCTACCTCCTCTGATAAGAACAACACTGTGTTCCTGGAGATTATGTCCGATACCCGGAATGTATGCTGATACTTCGATTCCGTTTGTAAGTCTTACTCTGGCCATTTTACGGAGCGCTGAGTTAGGCTTTTTAGGAGTCATTGTTTTAACAGCTGTACATACGCCTCTTTTCTGAGGTGCACTCTGGTCTGTAGATTTCTTTCTCAGTGAGTTGAAACCAAACTGAAGTGCAGGTGCTGTGGACTTCTTTTCAGATGTCTGTCTGCCCTTTCTTACTAACTGGTTAAATGTAGGCAATTCATTTCACCTCCTATGTTTAATATTATTAAAATGCCTTTCGGCAGATTAATCGGTGAATCAGCTCTTTTTCACAACAACCACAGATGCATCCACATCTATGCGGCAGGCTTTTCCAAGAGCGCTTTTTGACGGTACCTCGGTAACGGGTACGTTGTTTTTCTTGCACACGCTTATAATTTCTTCATATATATTAGGAGAAATATCGCTGGCTACAAAAGCCTCTTTAGCGTCTCCTGACTCTATGCATCTTAAGCTGGTGCGCAACCCGACAATCAAACTGTCTGAAGCTATATCTTCAAGCAATTTTCAGTCCTCCTTTTGTAAAAATGTCTATAAATGGGCATAAATATCCCACTCCTAACACATTATACCATAACATTATATATCAAGGATTTTCGTTTGTCAATACTTTTTAATCACAATTTAAAAGCTATATAAATGTAAAAAGGTTGCAAAAGCAACCTTCTTTTTTATACTTATTAGTTAATCTTATCAATATCGTAAGGTGTTGTCTGATATACAAAATAGTTAAGCCAGTTTGAATACATAAGATTTGCGTGGCTTCTCCATGTAGACAAAGGCTCTTTTGTATCATCATCATTTGGAAAATAGTTTTTGGGAACATCGATAGCAAGTCCCTTTCCCTTATCTCTTTCGTATTCTGCACGAAGAGTTCCGGCGTCATACTCAAGATGGCCTGTTACAAAAATCTGTTTTCCCTTTTCTGTCATCGCTATAAACACACCTGTTTCCTCTGACGAAGAAATTATCTTAATGCCGGGAGCATTTTCCACATCTTCTCTCTCTACTGTGGTGTGTCTTGACTGAGGAACCATAAATACATCGTCAAATCCGCGAAGAAGCATGGACTGTTTATAGTCGGCAATATGAGGATAAACTCCGAAAAGTTTTCTCTCCAGATTAACCTTTTTTACTCCGTAATGGTAGTAAAGACCCGCCTGTGCAGCCCAGCATATATGTAGAGTGCTGGTTACATGGGTTTTGCTCCATTCCATTATCTCGCAAAGTTCCTGCCAATACTCAACATCTTCAAATTCAAGATGCTCTACAGGTGCTCCTGTAATAACCATGCCGTCGAATTTCTGATGCTTCACCTCGTCAAAGGTTTTATAGAAGCTGAGCATGTGTGTTTCAGACACATGAGACGATTTATGTGTGGCTGTCTGCAAAAGCTCCATTTCCACCTGAAGAGGACTGTTTCCTAAAAGTCTTGCAAACTGAGTCTCTGTGGCGATTTTTGTAGGCATAAGGTTTAAAAGAAGAATACGAAGAGGTCGAATATCCTGAGTAACCGCTCTTGTTTCTGTAATTACAAATATATTTTCATTATACAGAGTTTCCGTTGCCGGAAGTTTATTTGGTATTTTAATTGGCACCGAAAATTCACCTCATTACTATTTGATAATATCAGGCGTTAAGAGCCTGTTCTATGTCAGCTATAATATCGTCTGCATTTTCTATACCTACAGACATTCTCACAAGGTCTGCACCGATACCTGCGTCTTCAAGCTGTTTATCGGTGAGCTGACGATGGGTTGTACTAGCAGGGTGAAGAACACATGTTCTTGCATCGGCAACGTGAACAACTATGGCAGCAAGTTTTAAGCTATCCATAAACTTAACTGCAGCCTCTCTGCCGCCCTTTATGCCAAAGGATATTACACCGCAACATCCCTTTGGAAGATATTTTTCGCATCTTTCAAATTCAGGGTTTGAAGGAAGTTTTGGATAGTTTACCCAAGAGATTTTCTCATGGTTTTCAAGATATGTAGCAACCTTTAAAGCATTTTCGCAATGTCTTTCCATTCTAAGAGCCAAGGTTTCAAGGCCGAGATTCAAAAGAAATGCTGAGTTTGCAGTAGGCATAGCGCCAAGGTCTCTCATAAGCTGAACTCTCGCTTTGGTGATATATGCAGCTTTGCCAAAGTCCTTGGTATATACAACACCGTGGTATGACTCGTCAGGCTCTGAAAGTTCAGGATATTTTCCTCCTGACCAGTCAAAATTTCCGCTGTCAACTACAACACCGCCTACAACTGTAGCGTGGCCATCCATATATTTGGTGGTAGAATGAGTTACGATATCTGCACCGAATTTGAAAGGATTACACAAAATCGGTGTGGGGAAAGTGTTATCTACAACAAGAGGCACACCGTGTTTATGTGCAAGGGCAGCATATCTTTCTATATCAAGTACATTAAGTGCAGGATTTGCAATAGTTTCACCAAAAACGAGTCTTGTGTTTTCATCAAAGAGTTTATCTATTTCTTCATCGGTCATATCGGGAGTTGCAAAACGAACTTCTATGCCCATTTTCTTAAGAGTTACTGCAAAAAGGTTTACAGTACCGCCATATATGGAAGAAAGGCTTATAAAGTTCTGACCTGATGCAGTAATGTTTATTACTGCCATAAGGTTTGCTGCCTGACCTGATGATGTGCACATGGCACCTACTCCGCCCTCCATATCGGCAATTTTTTCTTCTACTGCCGCAACGGTGGGGTTGGATATGCGTGAATACATGTGTCCGTCTGCCTTGAGGTCAAAAAGGTCTCCAAGGTGAGTTGACGAATCATATTTATATGTTGTGCTCTGATATATAGGAAGAACACGCGGTTCTCCGTTTTTTGGCTTATATCCTGACTGGATACATTTAGTTTCGATTTTGTAATCTGACATATTACTCATCCTCTCATAAAAGCTTAAAAATTTAAAAAGGCAAAGGCAACATCATTAGCCTTTGCACACATTCATAAAATCCTGCATATTCAGGAATTACGCTTTGTGGCAAGGCAAACTGATGCACATGACGAACATTTTTTTCATTTGCCT
This sequence comes from Clostridia bacterium, assembly GCA_045605285.1. GTDB lineage: Bacteria > Bacillota > Clostridia > UMGS1810 > UMGS1810 > RGIG4708. The sequence continues at coordinate 3,685 of JAZUPR010000026.1, forward strand.
CACTCCTTCTTTAATATTGTAAATAATTATAAACCATAAAAAAACCTTTGTCAATATAAGGTGTGGCAAAAATGTGTTGACAAAAGGATTTTTCCAAATGTATAATTTTTTTGAATAATGAAAAAGGAAATATATTATGAAAACAATTTCGCTTACAATTTCTGACGAGTGGTCAGGAAAACAAATAAAAAGCATAATGAAAAACAAGCTCGGCTTTTCCTCTGCTCTCATAACGAGGCAGAAAAGATATGACGACGGAATAGTGTTAAACGGTGCAAAGGTCAATGTGACCGAGCGGGTTAAAGAGAGAGACACACTCATTTTAAATCTTCGTGATGAAACATCAAAAAATATTGTGCCAACGGATATGCCCCTTGATATAATATATGAAGACGAGGATATTATTGCCCTGAACAAACCGAGAAACATGCCCACTCATCCGTCAATCAGACATTTTGACGACACATTGGCAAACGGACTTATGTACTATTTCAGAGACACCGATTTTACATTCCGTGTGGTAACAAGGCTTGACAGGGACACATCGGGAATAGTGCTTGTGGCAAAGAACCCCTTGTCAGCCCATCTGCTGTGCGAGAAAATGCGAGAGGGAAAAATAGCAAAGGAATATTATGCAATATGCCATGGTGCACCGAAAGAACCAACAGGAAGAATAGAGGCACCCATAAAAAGATGCAACGATTCTATAATAACCAGATGCGTATCGCCTGACGGAAAAGAAGCTATGACAGATTATGTTGTTGAAAAAGAAAAAGACTCTCTGTCCCTTATACGATTGAAACCAATAACAGGAAGAACACATCAGATAAGAGTACATCTGTCGCACATTGGTCATCCCATATACGGAGACGACATGTACGACTCACCAGTAAAGGACGGAAGAACTCTTCTTCATTGCGGTATGGTTACATTCCCCCATCCGTCAAAGAATGAACTGATGTCAATTACTGCACCGTTACCAAAAGATATGAAATTTTAAAAAATGATTGTTCGCATAAGCGAACAAGCATTTTTTTATTTTTCTATTTTATTTCTCTTTATTTTGTTTGATGTGTTTTTCTCAAACTCTGTATCTCTTAAAACAACCTTTGAAATCTTCTTGTATGCAGGAAGCTCTTCGCAAGCCTTTAAGATATCTTCTTTAAGCTTTTCAGCAAGGTCGATATCACCAAATTCCTTTGTCATATCCTCATCAAGAAACGCCTGTGCACAAAGAGCATCGTCAAAACCGTTTTCGTCCTTGAGTGCATATACAACAGCTTCTTTTACATAAGGGATTTCGGTGATATAATTTTCTATTTCTTCAGGGAAGATATTTTTTCCGTTTGAAAGGATGATAAGGTTTTTCTTTCTTCCTGTAATCATAAGGAGGCCCTTATCGTTATATCTACCGTAGTCTCCTGTGTAGAACCAGCCGTCTTTTAAAACCTCTGCAGTCATTTCAGGTTGTTTATAGTAGCCCATCATGACAACATCGCCTTTAACACAGATTTCGCCTACTCCGTCGGGAGTCATATTGTCAAATTTTATGTCAAGGCAAGGAAGCTTTATGCCCACAGTTGTGCAATCGTTTGTCTTATCTGCTCTGTTTACGCTTACAAGAGGAGAACACTCGGAAATGCCATATCCGTTTGTAAGAATAATGCCTATGGAAGAGAAGAAATCTCCAACCTCTGGACGAACAGGTGCTCCTCCGCAGACGATTTTTGCAAGTCTTCCGCCAAAATTGTCAAGAACAGATTTAAAGAGCACTCTCCTTAAATCTATGCCTACCTTCAAAAGACCGTTTGAAACCTTTATGAGCATTCTGAGGGCTTTTGCCTTGCCTGTTTTTTCTGCGGTAGCCCATATTTTTTTGTAAAACATATCTACTATTGCAGGTACAAGGTAGATATAGTCAGGCTTAAATTCCTGAAGGTTTTTAAGAGTGTTTTTAAGTGACTCGTTTATGCAAAGAGTAGCGTGGCTGTGAAATGCAACAAGAACTCCGCAAACCGCCTCGTACGCATGGTTATAAGGTAGTACAGAAAGACCTGTTGTGTACACATTTGAAACATGCATTCCGTAGTAAACACTGCTCACAAGGTTGTGGTGGCTGAGCATTACACCCTTTGCAATACCTGTTGTGCCTGATGTATAAACAAGAAGTTTTAAGTTTTCGTCAGGAGTCTGCATGGAATCATATTCCTTATCTCCTGCTTCATAAAGCTCTTTTCCTTTTTGTACGAGTTTATCAAAGGAAAGAAATTCTCCCTCGTCTTCTTCTCTGTCAAAGCCGACAAAATATTTTATATTTTTAAATTCTGCTCTGTTTTCTTTAAATTTTTCTTCATATCTTTTTGAATAAAAGATAATCTCTCCGTCAGAGTCATTTACTACATTGATGATATCGCCAATAGGAAGTTCTTTATCTATAGGTGAGCATACACCCGCTGACAAAAGAACTGTGATGTATGTATGGAGCCACTTGAAACTATTGTCTCCGATAATATTTATATGCTTATCTGCCATACCCAAAGATTTAATGGCTGTGCCAAGATATGATGTCTGTGTTCTGAAGTCTCTGTAGGTTATGGATTTTATTTCCTTGCCCTCGCGGTATTTGTAGGCAATATTATCGCCTGCTTCTTCTACAGCCATATCGACCATCTGTCTTAAAGTTTCAAATTTTTTTACAGGATAGTGTCCTTTAATATACTTTACTTTCATACCAAATCACCTCTATCTAGTTTTCAATACTATTATAGCCAATGAAACATATTATGTCAATAGAATGTATTCAAATATTATAAAAAATATGTGGGGAACATAAAAAGTCAAAACCTTTCATATAAATAAATATAATTGACGTTGGGAGGGGAGTTGTCTTATGGCTCGTGTATACAAATCACGTAAAAAGAAAAAGAAAACTGCAATATCCTTTGAAAAAAAGGTAATATTTCAGAGCATTGCCTCTGTCACAATTCTGGCATACTGTCTTGTTGTATCGGGCACAAATTCTTATGTCTCCCAAAAGGAATTTATAAACAGGGCTGTAAATATAACATCTACCAAGAAAGATATAAAAAATGCTTTTCTTCGTACAAAAGACCTTTCAAAAAAGGCTATGGTATATGGTGGCAACATTTTAGATTCTATTGTATACTTTTGCAACAATGGTTTTGGGCAAACGGAAAACAATGATGCTCAGACAGCTCTTGCAAGTAACACAGAAACCGTCTATGAAAATGAGCCAACAGGGGAAGTGAGCGAAAAACCGCAGGAACCGCCTGCACCACCAAAAGAAGAAAAATATAAATTCCGTATGCCGAGCGGGGGCGAAATAACATCTGAATTCGGAGAGCGAACACATCCTGTGACAAGTGAAGAAAACATTCATTACGGAATAGACATTGCAGGAAACCACGGAGACTGTGTTATATCGGCACTCCCGGGAACAGTGGTTGCCACAGGCAATGACAAGGCTTTGGGAAATTATGTGAAAATACGCCACACTGATTCCATGGAAACAGTATACGGGCACCTAAGCGAAATACTGGTGAGAAAGGACGAGGTGGTGGACCACAACACAAGGATAGGGTCAATAGGCTCTACAGGAATGGCAACAGGCCCGCATCTGCACCTTGAAGTAAGGATAGATGGAAAAAGCGTTGACCCGAAAAATTATATAGGAAAAGAAATATGAGAGAGAATACCGAATACATAAAAATGAGCAGACTGTGTGTACTGCTCATTTTTATTGCAACAATAATCGGCAAAACAGGCGAAGTCCTTATTGTATATGCCTCTGTACTCTTGCACGAATGTGCTCACCTTGCTGTATGCAAAAGACTCAAAGTGCCCACTCTTTATATGGCAATTACCCCTTACGGAATGGAACTGAAACTGAAAAGACTAGCCACTCCATCAGAGCAGATAAAAATATCCCTTGCAGGCCCACTTCTAAATTTATTTTTGTTTTTGGGAGGATACTCACTTCTCTTGCAAGGTATACACCACCATCTTCTGTCTTTTTTCACGAGTGCAAATTTTATATTGATGATTTTTAATCTTCTCCCCTGCTCGCCTCTTGACGGCGGAGAAATATTTAAAAGTCTTATGAGTAAAAAATACGGAATTTTAAACTCATACAAAATTCTCTATAGAATATCAAAGGTTTTCGGAGCAATATTTTTCATATTGGGGGCAATATTTTTTTGTCACAGGCTGAACATTACACTTTTAATTATTGCCCTTTTAGTATATCAGAGCATTAAAAAGCAGAAAAACAGCAGTATTTATGCCACAAAGGAAATACTTACAGAAAAGATTTTTTCAAAAGAAAAAGAAAAGTCTGTAAAATTTTTTCCCGAAACCAGACTTTGCGAGGTGATAAGTTATATAAGCTTTGATTACACTCTTTATGCGATATTTGAAAAAGATGGAGTATCTTATATACTGCCACAGAAAGACATATTA
>JAZUPR010000027.1:0-9251 GCA_045605285.1 Clostridia bacterium
GAATATCCAAGTGCAGGAAGTACCTTTAAAAGACCCGAGGGGTATTTTGCCGGAAAGCTTATAGAGGATGCAAATCTCTCCGGCTTTTCCATCGGCGGAGCACAGGTTTCCTCAAAGCATTGCGGTTTTATTATAAATAAAGATAATGCAACTTGTGAAGATATACTTTCTCTTATATCTCATGTACAAAAAGTAGTTTTTGAAAAATACGGAGTAAGACTTTCCCCTGAAATAAAAATGCTTGGTGGTGATTTTCGTTGAGACTTGTAGTAGTAACCGGTATGTCTGGAGCCGGAAAAAGCCAGGCGATAAAGATTCTTGAGGATATGGGATATTACTGTATAGATAATATGCCTCCGCAATTGCTTATTAAATTTGCAGAAATCTGCAATAGCTCCGACGGAAATATAAATAAGGTTGCCTTTGCCATTGACACCAGAAGCGGAGATATGTTCAAGGAGACACTGTCGTATATTGATGAATATGAAAAAACAAATGATAAATGTGAAATTCTTTTTCTCGATGCCGATAACGAAATCCTTATAAAAAGATATAAAGAGACCAGAAGAAGACACCCCCTTGATGATAAAGGCGATGTTTTAGATGGTATTACCCGTGAAAGACAGCTTATGACGGACCTTAGAAAAAGGGCAAGTTATATTGTAAACACCTCCAATATGAAACCAAAACAGCTAGGAGATTATATAAAGACCGTTTTTTCATCCGAATCAGAAAAGACAGGCAATATTGCCATAAATGTTATGTCCTTTGGCTTTAAATACGGAATACCTATGGATGCAGACCTTGTTTTTGATGTAAGGTTTCTACCCAACCCTTTTTATATCCCCGAGCTGAAGGAAAAGACAGGATTTGATAAAGAGGTGTCAGATTATGTTATGAATTCACCCTTGTCTGTAGAATTTTTTCAAAAGCTCAATGATATGATGGATTTTCTCTTGCCCAATTATATTGAAGAGGGTAAATCCAATCTTGTTGTTGCAATAGGCTGTACAGGCGGAAAACATCGCTCTGTAACTATAGCCAATGGGCTTTCAGGACATCTTGCAAGCGGTGGATACAACACATTTTCCAACCATAGAGATATAAATAAAGATAGATTTTGATATAAATGTAATTTTTGCACGAAACGGAGGATGATACCGTGTCATTTTCATCTGATGTAAAAAATGAGATAGTAAAAAAATATACTGATGAAAAATCTGCCATCAGCGAACTCTCCGCAATGGTTTGCTTTGGCGGTAAGTTTAAAAAAGAAGGCGAAAAATACCTCTTTTATGTTCTTAGCGAAAACCCAAAGACCGCAAGAAGAGTCTATTCGCTCATGAGAGGCAGTCTGGAGATAAATTCCAGAATAAGAATTAAAAAAACATCTGACAAAACCACTTTTTACGAAGTTGTGGTTTCAGAAATTTCCGATATAGAAAAGCTTTTCAAAAGCCTTTGCCTTATAGATAAGGATGAAAGTATTTCAAATTTTGTAAACTTCCGTATATCGCCTAAGATGGTTTCTACGCCCGACAGACAAAAAGCTTTTTTGAAAGGAGCTTTTATCGTCAGCGGTTCAGTAATAAATCCACTCAAAAACTATCATCTGGAGTTTACTACAAGCCGTTTTTCTCTGGCAAATGATTTTATGAGCTTGTTGGAGCAAATGGGAATTGGAGCAAAGCTTGTAACCAGAAAATCCAAGTATGTAATATATTATAAAAACAGTGAGGATATTACCGATGTTCTCACTATGCTTGGTGCGGTAAATGCTCTCATGGATTATCATAATACCAAAATTATAAAAGAGATGCGAAATCGCATAAACCGTACCATAAATTGTGAAACTGCAAATCTTAATAAGACCGTAGATGCATCTATGGAACAGGTCCAGAGCATACAAAAGCTTATTGATAACGGTGTGTTTGATACTCTGCCCGATACTCTTAAGGAAATTGCAAAACTAAGACTTCGGTACAGAGAGCATAGCCTTAAAGAGCTTGGAGAGCTTCTCACTCCGCCGGTAGGCAAATCCGGTGTTAATCACAGACTTAGAAAAATTATAGATATTGCAAACGAAATGTAAAAAGGGGGATAAATATGTCTTTTGTACATCTTCATGTTCATACTCAATATAGCCTGCTTGACGGTGCTGCCAATATAGACAAGCTTTTAGCGCGTGCAAAAGAATTGAATTTTACCTCTCTTGCAATAACAGACCATGGCGTAATGTACGGTGTGCCAGATTTTTATCTGGCAGCAAAATCAATGGGAATAAAACCAATAATAGGGTGTGAGGTGTATACTGCACCTCGCTCGCGTTTTGACAAGGTGCACGGACAGGATTCTAAATACGGGCACCTTGTTTTACTTGCAAAAAATAACACCGGCTATAAAAATCTGTTAAAGCTGGTTTCAAAGGGCTTTACAGACGGATACTATTATAAACCCCGCGTGGATAAAGAGCTTTTAAAAGAATATAGCGATGGTTTAATTGCACTTAGCGGATGCCTTAGAGGAGAAATCCCCATGGCACTTTCTGAAAAAGGATATGAAAGTGCACTTTCGGTTGCACGTGAATATACAGAAATTTTTGGAAAAGAAAATTTTTTTATAGAGATTCAGAATCATGGCATAGATGAAGAAATAAAGCTTATAGATGATTTGGTAAAGATTGCCAACGAATGTGGTGTATCTCCTGTTGCTACAAATGATATTCATTATATAAACCGCTCCGATGCGTATCTGCAGGATGTTCTCACCTGTATATCCACAGGAAAAAAGCTTTCCGACACAGATAGATTAAAATTTGAGGGCGAAGAATTTTATCTTAAATCCGAAAGTGAAATGATGTCGCTTTTTGAAAAATACCCTGAGGCAATAGATGCCACAGAGCGTATATCATCAATGTGTGAGGTGGAGTTGGATTTTAGTTCCATGCATCTTCCAAAAGCTGACCCTGACACAGAGCTTTCTCATGCCGAGTACCTTTCAAATCTTTGCACAGATGGGGCAATTAAAAAATATGGGGCAATTACACCTGATATCAGAGAGAGACTCGATTACGAATTGTCAGTAATAGAAAATATGGGCTATACCGATTATTTTCTCATTGTCTGGGATTTTATACTCTATGCAAAGAAAAATTCCATAATGGTAGGGCCTGGCAGAGGCTCTGCAGCAGGAAGCCTTGTAGCATACTGCCTTGATATAACCGATATAGACCCTTTAAAATATGACCTTCTCTTTGAAAGGTTTTTAAACCCCGAAAGAGTCAGTATGCCTGATATTGATATAGATTTTTGCTACGAGAGAAGAGACGAGGTCAAGGAATATGTTGTAAATAAATATGGCTCTGACAGAGTGTCTCAGATAGTCACTTTTGGTACACTTGCCGCCAGAGCTGCCATAAGAGATGTTGGCAGGGTTATGAATATAGAAACATCTCTTGTGGATAAGGTTGCAAAGTCTGTTCCCGAAATGCTTGGCATTAAGCTTTCCGATGCCATTGAAAAAGACAAAAATCTTAAGTCAATGTATTTAGATGACATAAGAGTAAGAAGACTTTTAGATACAGCTATGGAGCTTGAGGGATTTCCAAGAAATGTGTCTACACATGCAGCAGGAGTTGTAATTGCTGACAAATCATTGGACGAATATGTTCCGCTTCAAACAAGCGAAAACGGACTTCTCACCCAGTACCCTATGGGAACTCTGGAAAAAATGGGACTTCTCAAGATGGATTTTTTAGGTCTTCGAAACCTTACTGTTATACGTGATGCAGTAAATCTTATAGAGAAAAACCACGGAGTTAAAATAGATATACAAAATCTTGACTATACTGATGCAGATACTTTTCGCATGATTTCAGACGGAGATACTGACGGAGTATTTCAGCTTGAAAATCAGGGGCTGAGAAACTTCCTTAGAAAGTTCCGGCCAAAAACTATAGATGATATTATTATCTCTACTTCACTGTACAGACCCGGTCCAATGGAGCAGATTCCGCAATTTCTAAAAAATGTTAGAAATCCTCAGAATATCACATACATTCATCCTCTCTTAGAGCCCATATTAAAGCCCACATACGGAGCCATCGTATATCAGGAACAGGTAATGGAGATTGTCCGCTCTCTTGGCGGATATTCTCTTGGCAGAGCAGACCTTGTAAGGCGAGCTATGGCAAAGAAGAAACATGATGTCATGGAAAAAGAAAGAGATATATTTATAAACGGTCTTGAAATTGACGGAGAAATTGTTGTAGAAGGTGCTGTGAGACGGGGAGTCCCAAGGGATAAGGCAAATGAAATCTTTGATTATCTCATAGACTTTGCAAACTATGCATTCAATAAATCCCACGCGGCTTGCTATGCCACAGTTGCCTATCAGACAGCTTATCTAAAAAGGCATTACCCTAATGAATTCCTTGTTGCACTTTTAAAGAGCCTTATGGGAAATCTTAATAAGATAAATAAATATCTTAAAGCTTTTTCTAAATACAACATATCCCTTCTTCCGCCTGATGCAAACAAAAGCTTTGCTGATTTCTCTACAGAAAACGGGAATGTTCGTTTTGCACTTTCTGCTCTTAAGAATGTAGGTATGCAGTTTCCGCTGGATATGGCACTGGAAAGAGAAAAAAATGGAGACTTTACTTCTTTTTCTGATTTTATTACCCGTATGTGCCACTATGACATAAACAAGCGTACTGTAGAAACTCTCATAAAATGCGGAACCTTTGATAGCCTTTATCCAAACAGAAAAGCTCTTTGCCATAGCTATGAGCAGATGATGGAGTTTGCACTTTCCGACGCAAAACTTTGGGGTGTCGGACAAATCAGCATTTTTGATAACGATGTTTCCGAAAGAGCTGTCACAGATGATATGATTATCTCGTGTCCTGACTTTTTACCCTCGCATAAAATGGCTTTGGAAAAGGAGCTTTCGGGAATGTACCTTACAGGTCATCCTATGGACGGATATATTCTCCTGTCAAAGATTTTTTCAGATACAAACATTCTTTCTCTGGCAGAGGGAGAACATTCTCCCACAGGTAAAGTAAGTGTTTGTGGAGTTTTGAGCAATATTGTCAAAAGACGTACCAGAAATGGCGGCATACTTGTCCAGATGGATATAAGCGATTATTTCGGAGGCATGGAGCTTGTTGCTTTTGAAAACACCTATTCAAAGTATGAGCCAGTGCTTTTTGAGGGAAGTGTCATTGTTGCAACGGTCACCGTAAATGACAGGGCAGGCTCCCTTTCATTAAATCTTTCATCGGCAGTCTCTCTCGATAAACTTGATGTTCCGGAAAACAAAAAACTTTATGTCAGGGTAAAAAGTGCGGGTGATGTTTCATCCGTATCAGATATTATATCATCGCATAGGGGTAATTCACAGCTTAATATATACCTTGAGGACACGAAGACTCTTTTAAAAGGGGATAGTACAAAAAGCGTTTTATTAAGCAATGAACTTATAAAAAAACTAATAGAAAAATTTGGTGATGAAAATATAAAATTAAAGTGAAAAACAAATGTAAAAAACAGTTATAAAGGGTAAAATACTCTTGATTTTTGATATAAAATGTTATATCATATAAACATATATAGACATTTTTAAATGCTTGGGAGGATTGTCGTATGAATGAACACGGTATGAATGGGGACTATATTGTAATAAAGGCTCTTGAAAACGGAGTAAATATTATGGGTCTCACACGAGGCAGAGACACAAAATTTCATCACACGGAAATTCTCGATAAGGGACAGGTCTATATAGCAGAATTTACAGAAATCACATCAGCAATGAAGATAAAAGGAAAAGCAGAAATATACACCTGTCACGGAAAGATTGTTTCGGGCGAGTGATTCATCATAGGAGGTATATATGATTAAAAATATTGGAGTTTTAACAAGTGGTGGAGATGCACCGGGTATGAATGCTGCGGTTCGCTCTGTAGTAAGATGCGGCATAGCTCAGGGGCTTAATATGTTTGCTATTTATGATGGATATAACGGTTTGCTTAAAGGCTCTATTGAGCCTATCTCTACAAGGGGAGTGTGTGACATTCTTCAGCGTGGCGGAACAGTACTTTCAACCGCAAGATGCAAAGAGTTTATAACCGAAGAAGGACAAAAAAAGGGCTATGATATTGCAAAAGAGCATGGGCTTGATGCAATAGTGGTCATAGGCGGAGACGGAAGCTTCAAAGGTGCAAGAGCCCTTGCTAATCTCGGACTTCCCACAGTGGCTATTCCGGGAACTATAGATAATGATATCGCCTGCAGCGAATATACCATTGGTTTTGATACAGCACTCAACACCGCTATGAATGCAGTAGATAAAGTCCGTGATACTATGACAAGCCATAGCAGATGTTGTCTTGTTGAGGTTATGGGAAAACACGCCGGATATCTTGCTCTCGATGTTGCCATTGCAACAGGAGCCGAATTAGCACTTATTCCGGAAAAGGAATTTGATTTTGAAAAAGATATTATAGAGCCTATAAAAGTATCTAAAAAATTAGGCAAGAAAAACCATATTATCATTGTTGCTGAGGGCGTGGATATAAATGTAACTGAAATGGCAAAAATTATTGAAAAAGCCACAGGAGTTTCTACACGTGCCACAATTCTCGGACATATTCAAAGAGGCGGAAGCCCTACCTGCAAGGACAGGGTTATGGCATCTAGAATGGGTAAAAAAGCCATTGAATTGCTTGTTGAAGGAAAGTCAAACAGAGTTGTGTGCCTTAAAAGCGGAACAATTTCTGATATGGATATTAATGAAGCTCTATCTATGACAAAATCCATCAGTGAAGATGAATTGAAATTGTCAATGATGCTGTCAATATAATAGAATAGGGTTTATGGACCGATGTTTTCTTGGCATTGGTCCTAAGTTTATATAAGGATATTACATTATGAAAATTTTTATCATCATACTTCTTGCAATCGGAGCTTTTCTTGGCTTCGGCTCAGCAAAAATCGCCCCTGCGGTGTTTAAAAATAAAGACATAAACGAGCAGCATATTGTTATCATAAAGTCCGCCGGTCTGGTACTTGTTGTAATAGCTGCCATAATAACATTTATAAACTGATGCTGAATGTGTTCTTCATAAATTCAGCGAAAGGAAGGAAATAAAATGGAAATCAAAAGAGAATTGCCAAAAACCTATAATCCATCTGAAGTAGAAGATAAAATTTATGAAAACTGGGTTGAGAAAAAATATTTTGAGGCAGAGCCTGACAGTAAGAAAGAACCTTACACAATTGTTATTCCGCCTCCAAATGTTACAGGCCAGCTCCACATGGGACATGCCCTTGACGAGACATTGCAGGATATTCTCGTAAGATATAAGAGAATGAAGGGCTTCGCAGCACTCTGGATACCGGGTACAGACCACGCGGGTATTGCTACTCAGATTAAGGTTGAAGAAGAGCTTCGCAAAGAAGGCCTTACGAGATATGACCTCGGCAGAGAAAAGTTCTTGGAAAGAGTCTGGGATTGGAAACATCAGTACGGAAACCGTATCATAAACCAGCTCAAAAAACTTGGCTCTTCCTGTGCATGGTCAAGAGAACGTTTTACCATGGACGAGGGTTGCTCAGAGGCAGTAAAAGAGGTTTTTGTAAAATTATATAATAAAGGTCTTATTTATCAGGGCCATAGAATTATCAACTGGTGTCCTCATTGTATTACTGCACTTTCCGATGCAGAGGTTGAGTACACAGAGCAGGACGGTGCATTCTGGCATATCAAATATCCTGTAAAGGATTCTGATATGTTTGTTGAAATTGCCACCACCAGACCTGAGACTATGTTTGGAGATACTGCTGTTGCAGTAAATCCTGAAGACGAAAGATTTAAAGATATCATCGGCAAGACTCTCATTCTTCCTCTTGTTGGCAGAGAGATTCCTGTTATTGCCGATGAGTATGTAGATAAAGACTTTGGAACAGGCTGTGTAAAAATCACCCCTGCTCACGACCCCAATGACTTTGAGGTTGGTCTCCGTCATAACTTAGAGCAAATTAAGGTTATGAATGATGATGCTACTATGAATAAATACGCTCTCAAATATGAGGGTATGGATAGATACGAATGCCGAAAAGCTATGATAGAAGATTTGGATGCGCAGGGTTATCTTGTAAAGGTTGTTCCTCACAGCCATAATGTAGGTCAGTGCTACAGATGCGGCACAACTGTTGAACCGATTATATCCAAGCAATGGTTTGTAAAAATGAAACCACTCGCTGAGCGTGCAATAGAAGTTGTTAAAGACGGAACAGTTCAGTTTGTTCCCGACAGATTTTCAAAAACCTATCTTAACTGGATGGAAAATGTTCACGACTGGTGCATCTCCCGTCAGCTTTGGTGGGGACACAGAATTCCTGCATTTTATTGTGACGATTGCGGTGAAACCGTTGTTTCAAAAGAAACAGATGTTGTATGTCCAAAATGCGGCAAGACTATGAAACAGGATAACGATGTTCTCGATACCTGGTTCAGCTCAGCACTTTGGCCATTCTCAACACTCGGTTGGCCAAATGAGTCAGAAGATTATAAATATTTCTACCCCACAGCCACACTTGTTACAGGATATGATATCATTTTCTTCTGGGTTGCCCGTATGATATTCTCTGCCTTAGAGCAAACCGATATGGCACCGTTTAAACACGTGTTTATCCACGGTATCGTAAGAGACAGCCAGGGTAGAAAAATGAGTAAATCTCTCGGCAACGGTATCGACCCTCTTGAAGTTATTTCAGAGTTTGGTGCAGATGCTTTAAGATTTACCCTTGCCACAGGAAACTCACCAGGAAATGATATGAGATATTATCAGGAAAGGGTAGAGGCAAGCAGAAACTTTGCAAATAAAATCTGGAATGCATCAAGATTCCTTCTTATGAATCTTGATATAGATAAAATTGAACTACCGTCTTCTGATGAACTTCGTGTAGAAGATAAATGGATTTTGTCAGTATATAACAGAGTTGTAAAAGAAGTTGGAGAAAATATTGATAAATTTGAGCTTGGTATTGCTGTAAGCAAAATTTACGATTTTATCTGGGACAACTACTGCGACTGGTACATAGAGCTTGTAAAACCAAGACTTTATGCAAAAGACGGTACAGAAAAAACCGCTCAGCAGGTGCTCTCCTATGTTCTCGTAAATGCTCTTAAGCTTCTTCATCCGTTTATGCCGTTTATCACAGAAGAAATCTTTAGCTATCTCCCTA
>JAZUPR010000028.1:0-5170 GCA_045605285.1 Clostridia bacterium
TTCCTGATACCTGCTTGCTGGATGCATATATCTTAATTGTTTTTGCATTATTATAGTTATATGTAATGGCACCATTTGATATTGTAAAGTTATCACAACAAATACCAACAACATATCCTTCTTTTAAATCAGAAAAATCTACGGCTTTTTTGTTAAGATAAACCTCAAGGTTTGTGGCATTGCCAAAATTCATTGTTGCACCGGTAACTAAATCTGACATTACCTTGTCTTCGGCTATCAAACCGCCAATAACCTTTTGCACCATCAATGAGATATTTACAATGTCGTAGTCTCCATCTCCGTCAGAATCCAAAAATGTTGCTTTTCCGCTTTTGAACAAATCAAGTACTGCTTTTGATGGAGTAAATGTTTTACCATTTATGATAGCAAAACCATTTTTTAAGATTTTTACTTTCTCATTGTTTTTGAGATATATAACAACATTTGCGCCTTCTTCTTTGATATTAGCAATATCATCTGCATCTATTGTTGTAGAATCCTCAGAAAATGTTGAGTAAATACTTACGATTTCATTTTTACTCTCGCTGTTATCCACATAGAAAGTAACTTCGCTTCCTATCATCTCATCAGGAATTAAAATCTCTGTGTAGTAGAGTTTTCCGTCAATGTTTACTCTCTTATAAGATGCCTTTTCTCCTGAAATACCCATATTTGAGTTTGCATAAACCTTACCTGTATTTACAGTTAAATCCCAACAGTCAAAAAAGCATTTGTCATTTATATTTACATTTCCTGCAGAGAAAAAGCGAATACCCATTGCATTAGCTATAATAGCTGCAACCTCTTCATCAGTAACTTTTTCCTGATCTGCCACATTTACACCTTTTAACAATCCGATTTTCTGTGCAATTATTCTGTATGACATAGCTTCGTCTGCATTGTTATTAACAAGCACATTATATCCCAATGCGTTAACCAAAGCATATATCGCATCGTTTAAGGTGAGGCTCTGTGAAGGTCTGAAGCGTTTCTGGTCATCAGTCTTCATATAGCCTAATCTGATTACACTAGAAATTTCGCGATAAAATTCGCTACCGCTAATATCTGATGCATATTCGCTTTCGCCTTCTACTGAGTCAGGAATCAAAGGACCTGCTTTATCAAGCATAGTGAGCGAACGTGCAAAATCACTTCTGGTATATCCTGTATCAAACAAGCCTGTTTTTACGGCTCTTTCAACTATACCCAAGTCATACATCAGATTAACATCTGAGATTGTTGCCGCCGCAAAAGTAGGCATTGTACCAATCAGCGAAAAGGTCAGAATAAAAACAAGGCATAATGCTAAAATTCTTTTAATCATATCTTACTCTCCTTTCGCCAAATCAATTAATCTGCAAATTATTGCACATGTCTCAGCTCTTGTTAATCCAGCTTTAGGATTAAACTGGCCATTTTCGTCACCGCCAAAAATTTTAGCAGAAGAAACAGCTGATACAGCATCCTTTGCATAGTCAGAGATATTGTTGCTATCTGTAAACTTAACAGCTTCGTTTGATGTAGCAATACCCTTGCTGTTTAAAACTCTTGCTAAAATAACTGCTGCATCCTGACGGCTTATATTTTGACCGATTCCGAACTTCTTATCATCAATACCTGAAATCAATCCCTTTTCATAAGCTGTCATTATATATTTCTCATAGTAAGCACCACTCTCAACATCTGCAAATGAGGTTGTTGTATTTGAAAGATTTATACCAAGGGCCCCTACTAAGATTTTTACAAAATCCTGTCTTGCTATTTTATTTCCCGGTGCAAAGTTGTTTCCTCCAACACCATTTATAACACCTGATTTACTAAGTCTGTTAACATATTCATACGCCCAATGATTGTTATCAACATCATTAAATGAGCCATATGCACCATTCAAACCAGGTATATAAGCAATCACTGTGCTATTATCTTTTGAATTATTTTTAAGTCCGCCAGATACGCTGACTCTATCATCGTCTGATGAGTTGTTTCCATTGCCACCTTGTGGAATAGAATTTCTGAAAAGTCCTTCAATGCCACTGAGGTTTGTTACCTGTTTGTTTCCTAACAAAACGTTGTTATACAAAACATCTGTTTCGTATGAACCTAAATTAGCAGTTGATATTATTGTGCGTACTGTGGCAAAATATGATGCATACGCACTATCGGGAGCAATTATTGCTTCAAGCTCTTCTCTTGTGTTGACTTCTCTAAACATAGAAAGTACAACGTTTTCTGTGAACATCTGAGCAAGAGTTTCCTTACTTGTAAGGCCTGCTCCTTTTATAACAGATAGAATATTTGCTTGTTCGGTTGGAGTTAAAGAAGCGAAATCAGAACCCTCGCCAATTGCAATATTCCAATATTTTCCAACACCGTCTCCGTTATAGGTATTTAAAACAAGCAATGTATCACTTTCTGAACGTAATCTCAACCAAACACCTGTTTCGTTGAATTTTTCAACAAGTGTTACAAGTGTAAAGTCTCCATCGACTGGTTTAAATGAATAGAGCAAATTACAAAATGCTGTCTTATCAGTGAGTGAAGAGTAATATGCAACATCTGCTGAGGAATTACTAAGAACCGCTTTTGCAGGTACATCTCCTACTCCGTTTATATCTTCATCAATTATTTCGTCATAATCAGCACTTGTTACAGTTGGTGAATTGAACTTTGCTAAAAGTGCATTAATGTCGTTTTTACTAACGTGTTCAAATTCCCCTAATTTATAAGCCTGTTGACCGATAAAGCTAAGTACAACAACACATGTTCCTGTAGGCAACTCATTTTTCATCTCGCATGTATGTGTTATAACGCCATTAGCTCCTGCTTTTTCAAAAGCAACATACTCAGCTCCCAAAGCAGTAAGTTCTTCAGGTGTGTTAACCTCTGAAACTCTCTGAGCAGTTACATCTTCTGTGCCATCAAGTATCTGAGGCAATATAAAAATTGCAATTGGCGTACCCTCTTGTGCACTTGTTTCACAAGAAATAGTAACATTTCCGTCAACTGCCATTATTCCCTCTGCGGCATAGCCGCAGAGAGATATAGACGACATTAAAATGGAGAATACTAAAGCCAATACTATTTTCTTCATCTATGATCCTCCTTTATCTGTTCTCTATTTTGTATGTTTTTTCTGTTTCAAATCTACCATCTTCAGATACAACCTTTACAGTAATTTCTGAAAGTCCTGTTACATCAATTTTTCCTGTAACTTCTTTTTCTTCATTATTGATATACAATTTAGCATAATCACTTATAGCAGCGTTGTATTCAACCTCTGTCTTGTCATTTGAAACAATAAATGTAGGTACTTCTTCTTCTGAGTTAATCATTACACATTCAGAAAGTCCAAAACGTGTGAGTTCGCAGTGTGATGATTTGTAATCTTCCTGTTCGAATTCAAATACTTCTGTACCGTATTTTTCCCATTCAATTTCAAACCATCCGTTATCATCTGCTTCGTAGGTTTTTCCGCTATATAAGCCTTTAATGGTTTTCACGCCTTCAAGATAAAGCTTAGCAGATTCATCCATTGTATTCATATTTACTGTAAACAAATATGATTTTCCCTCATGGCGTTTTGCCAGAGCTTTAATCCATTCTCCGCCACCCTTTATTTCATAATAAGGAGCAGGAAGTGTAGAAAGAATTACAGGCTCAAAATAGTCAATTTCTTTAAGAACCTTTGTATATCTAGCCCAAAGCTCATCTTTTGTTGCTGTCGGGTCAGGACGTTTATAAAGTGCTGTAAGACTGTACATATCAATCATACAAGCTTTTGCAATAACAGCCTGATATGCCATATTTCTGAATTCAACCTCGTTTGGTGCTCTCAGGTCTCCGCCATTTGCAGTTCGTGTGTTATAAAAATATCCCTGAATAATAGCATAGTAAGGTCTGTTTGGATTTGCTTTTCTTCCTTGCTCCAGCTTCTTATAAAGATTTTCAATATGCTGAGAATCTCTACCTGTAATAGGATATGAGTCATATCCTAAAAAGTCAGATGTGGATGCATAAATACCAGGGTAGTTATCCAAGGTCTTATCTATCGCACATAATGTCGGATGGTCTAAGTCAGAATTTTCTACAATCTTTCTCATCCAGGTAAACTCTCTACCAAATCTCTGACCGTTCTGCTCGTCAAAGTTGTAATATGCAAACAGGTTTGGCAAATCTTTGAAGTTATTTACCTTTTTCTCGGTAAGTCCACGTCTTGCAAGCTGTGTGGTTGCTCTCTTTGTAACCTCACCTGTGGTAGATGCCATAGAGGTATTACCTAAAACTGCAACAATGGATATATCATTGTCAGCCAAATCCTGAACCATTTTCTGAGATTCTTCGTTATAGAAGGTATACCACTGGAATCCGTTGTTATTAAGTATATCAAAGCATCCTGCTTCAATTACATCAGCAGCTTCTTCAGTATAGTTTGAACTACCGTATACGGAAATAGGAAGTTTAGGCACGCCATTATGTATAACACGTCCGTATTTATCAACATCTACAACAGTTGTAAAATCTGCTTCTTTCTTATGTAACATCCATTCCTGATTCTGGAGCACTTCTCCTGTATCCTTATATGTAAGAATACTTTCTAAATAGTAATCTCCGCCCATAGGAAGTGTAGCTGATGAAAAGTACACGTCCATAGCGTCTGCAATTACATCGCTCTCTGTTTTAAGAAGTACGTTGTGGTCATTATCTGTAATCTGAGCAGTATATTTCAAATTGCTGTGATTATAGAAATCACTCTTATCGTTAATGTAAGCACGGAGTGCAATATCGCCTACTCCGCCTTCACCCTTGATAATACCCTTATAGTTTGGTGTCATAAGAACTGTGCTCATTGGCTCAAATCTAACAATACCAACCATCAAATCATCAAAGTAAGCTTTACCGCCTGAGAAATTTCTTCCGTGACAAGCAAGAGTAACTGTGAAAAATTCAGAAGGGTCTTCATCATTGGCAATTTCAGGAATCATTTTAACTGCCTGATAATCCTCCCAACCGTTTGTATCAGTCTTGTAATAAGGTTTATCACTTTCTGTAAGGTAAGTGCCCTGGTCGTCTCTTACTGAAACCATTGGTTTACAAAGACCAGTACCGCTTGAACCTTCTACTTTAACCTTACCTGTAACAACAAGGAAGTCTCCTCTGTCAAGCTCGCCAG
>JAZUPR010000029.1:0-11130 GCA_045605285.1 Clostridia bacterium
ACGATCCGACTTCGGGAAACCGGCGCGAGGGTTCAAATCCCTCCTTCTCCGCCAAAAACTGACAAGTTTCGACTTGTCAGTTTTTTACTTTTCACTATTCATTTTTCTCTATTCACTCTTCACTAAAAGTGTATTTATATAAAACTTAACTTCTCCGCCAAAGTAAAAAGGATACCGCAAGGTATCCTTTTTTTTATTTATATTTTTTCATTAGCTCCATTGCATAAACACAATGTTCGTAGTCAAATGTGCAGCATTGGTTCATCATCCAGGTTTTCTTGTCCTTGTATGTAGGAAACTTCATTGTCTTGTATTCGCAACCGAGTGTGGTTGTCTTATCGTACATATAAAATGGGCAAACAACATATAATGGCATATTCTTCTCCTAAAGATTATTCTTTTGAACATACATTCCGTATGTGAGCCCGGCTTCTCTTGCAAGGTAAGCCACCTGTTCTATGGAAAGCGAAGGCTTTTTGGGTTTTGCTTTTTTAAATTCCTTGGTTCTTCCGTTTGCATAGAGTCTGCATTCTTCGCTGCAATAGGTCCTTCGCCTTGGAGTGATGAACACTGCACCGCACCAGGCACATGTGCACTTTCGCATGGGGTCTCTCTTTATAGTCAGTGATTTTTGACATTTTTTTGAACAATATTTTTTTGCATTTGTTTCTGTGTAGAACTCTTTGCCGCAAGTAGGGCATATTTTTTTAACTTTCATATTTTATTACCTTCTTATCAGTTTATTATTAGGGTTTACTGTTTTCGGGCTAAAGAAACCGTAAAAAAGAAAAAGCCTTGTTTTTGTAGGGGCCCGTTGTTTCGACACAAAAACTGTAAAAAGCCGAAATTCGATACCGATAAATTAATTATTACACAAAAATGTGTCATAATCAACACAAAATTGTAAAAAAATGGAAATTTTATTATTGCTTTTTCGACACAAGTATGGTATGATAATGTTGTAAAATTAATTTTTGTGTCAAAAGAGGGGAAAAGATGTCAAAAATTGGTGAACGAATTAAAGATTTGCGAAAAAGAAATTCTATGAATCAAGAGGATTTTGCAAAACTTCTAAGAGACAATTACGGGCTTAAAACAGAAAGGGCTATGATAAGTAAGTGGGAAAATGGATTTCAGAATCCGGGAATAGATACGCTTGTGGCAATATCAAAGGCTTTTGGAGTGTCTCTTGATTATATTGCCTGCGGTGATGAAGACATAAATATCACAAAAAACCACTTTATTCCTTTATATGAGCATGATGTTAAAAATGCAAAAAGGCTTATTCCAAAGCCCAATAATCCCGATGCGGATTTTTGTGTTCTGGCTGAAAGGGGCAACAAGGCTCTGGGTGTTGAATCGGGAGATTATGTTTTTGGGGCAAAAGAATATGAACTCAAAAACGGAAACTCTGTTATTGTCCTGTGCGATGATGTTATACAGATAAAAACCTGGTATTCCCACAACGACAAGGGAGTGCTTTCGGGCGATGGTGAAAAGCCTGTTTTTCTTCGTGACACCGAAAAAATCAAAATCCTAGGAAAAGCTGTATCTATGCAGAGAAACATATAAAGGCTTATTGACATAGTTAAGATACCGTTGTATAATTGTTCTTTGTGAGTGTAAACAAAAGGTGGATTAAATTTATGGAAAATACAGAAATCAAAGAAAACAAAATGGGTGTTATGCCCATTAATAAACTTCTTGTTACCATGTCCTTGCCCATAATCTTTTCAATGATTATTCAGGCTTTGTATAACGTGGTTGACAGTATATTTGTATCGCAAATAAGCGAGAATGCTCTCACTGCAGTATCGTTGGCATTTCCTTTTCAAAATCTTATGATAGCGGTTGCCTCAGGAACAAATGTAGGTATAAATGCACTTTTGTCAAGAAGTCTCGGTGCAAAGGAATATGACGAGGCAAACAAAAGTGCAAATGTAGGTCTTTTTCTTATGCTTGTCAGCTCTCTTGCCTTTGTGCTTATAGGACTTGTAGGCTCAAGACAGTTTATTATGTGGCAGACAGATATTGCCGAGATTATAGACGGCGGAGAAATTTATCTTAAGATTTGCATGTGCTTTTCGTTCGGCATATTCGGTCAGTTTGTGTTTGAAAGACTCCTACTTGCTACTGGAAATACTATTTATCCTATGATAAGTCAGATGATAGGTGCTGTTATAAATATTATCTTTGACCCTATAATGATATTCGGTTTATTAGGTTTTCCAAAGCTTGGAATAGCAGGAGCCGCTGTTGCTACTGTGCTTGGTCAGGTAGTGGCTATGATTGTGGGGCTTATATTTAATCTGAAATTTAACACTGATATAAAATTAAGACTAAAAGACATAAGACCTATTCCTGCTCAGGTTAAGGAGATATACAAAGTTGGTATTCCGTCTATCCTTATGATGAGCATAGGTTCTGTAATGACATTTTGTTTCAACAAAATTCTTATCTCATTTACAGCTACTGCAGCAGCGGTTTTCGGCGTTTACTTTAAACTGCAAAGCTTTATATTTATGCCAATCTTCGGACTCAACAACGGAATGGTTCCCATAGTTGCATATAACTATGGTGCAGGAAGCAGGGAAAGAGTTGTAAAGACCATAAAGCTGAGTGTTATTTATGCAACACTTATCATGACTGTCGGATTTTTAATATTTCAGTTTGCACCAAAGCTTCTCCTTGGAATGTTCAATGCATCAGGTGATATGATGTCCATAGGCACTGTGGCACTTAGGACTATCAGCTACAGTTTCCTCCTTGCAGGATTCTGTATAGTATGCGGCTCTGTTTTTCAGGCACTTGGCAACGGAGTGTACAGTCTTATAGTTTCGGTTTTGAGACAGCTTGTAATTCTCATTCCTGTTGCATATATTATGTCGCTTTTCGGAAAATTGAATCTGGTATGGTTAGCCTTTCCAATAGCAGAAATTATGTCTACTTCAGCATCGGTTTATTTCTTAAAAAGGCTTTTAAAAGAGAGATTTTAAAACAAGTGTCAGTATACACAAAAGCTTTGTGTATACTGACGTTTTTTTGTATAATAAAAAACCACGCGATAGTCGCGTGGTTCAATAGAGGTTGCCGATGAACATAAAACAAATCAGATGTAATTTATAAATTAAAAGTGGCTGTGGAATTATTCCACAGCCACTTATTTGATATGAAAAAATATTTATTTTTCAGATTTTGATTTAACAGTATGATATGTGAGTGTAAACACAAGGTAGATGATATTTACAAGTAATATTCCCGCACTTGCATTTCTTGTTGTGAAGAGTGACAGAAAAAACTTTGTTCCCGGTACAAAGAACGGGAGTCCCAAAAGGGATATAAAGCCTATTGACATTATCAGAGAGTATATGGAAAACTCCCAGAAGCTTTTGTCTTTTTTGCTTGCCATAAATCCAAGAACTATTGCTCCTACAAAAAATAGTGCCGATAAAATTCCTGATACTGTACGTGCTGTCATAAGAGAGCTTATGCTGGATTTAAAAGCTGTTGTTATAAGCATAAGTACCATCAGCACACAGATGCTAAGTGTTGTAGATGCCAACATAAGATTTCCGTGTTTGTATGATGAGTTGTATGATGAGTTCTTTTTATTATTATCCATTGTATTCTCCTTAATCTCTACCATTTTACCAGTCTCCCAACTGGTACATAACTGCCGAAAGAGCTGCAAGAGGTGCAGTCTCTGTGCGGAGTATTCTCGGGCCAAGTGTGACGATGCTTACATTTCTTTCTTTTGCAAGAAGTACTTCGGATTCATCAAATCCACCCTCGGGACCGATAATGATATTGATATTTTTTCTGTCTGTATTATCCAGAATATTTTTAAGACTTAAGTCTTTCTCGCTTTCGTAGGGAAGTATGTTTAATTCATCGGGGGATAGATTTTTAATCATATCTTTAAACGATATTACGCTCTCTACAGTTGGAATAATCCCTCTGCCGCTTTGCTTTGCAGCTTCGGCTGCAATCTTTTGCCAACGGGCAACTTTCTTTTTTTCATCTTTCGGAATTGCTACTGTCCTTTTGGTAATCACAGGAACAATAGATACTGCACCAAGCTCAACACATTTTTGGACTATATAGTCCATCTTGTCGCTCTTTGGCATTCCTTGGTAGATGGTAACATTTACAGGTGGTTCTGCCCCTGACGGAGTCTTTTCAATAATTGTTGCAACAACTTCGTCTGATGATATGGATTGTATTTCGCAGGCATAGTCAAATCCTTCACAATCACACACGATGATACTGTCTTTTTCATGAAGTCTTAAAACCTTTGATATGTGCTTCACATCATCACCGTTTATGATGATTGTTCCGTCTGTCACCTGACAAGGCTCTACAAAAAATCGGTGCAACAAAAACACTCCTTTGATAAAATGTATAAATCTTTTATCATATATAGATTATTATAACATAAACCATAGGGGGTTAGTCAAGGGTTATAATGATTTTTTATTAAAATTTACATACCACCGATGACCATTCGCCGTCTGTGCGGGTGTGGTCTATGTTGATGTCTTCTTTTTGCATGGCGTCTGCCACGTCTGAAAGTCTTTCGTTTATTATTCCTGAACAGATAAATGTTCCGTTTTCTGCAATAAGTTTTTTAACTATAGGGAGAAGTGCTATTATCACATCTGCTACAATATTTGCCACAATAACATCATATTTGCAAGTGTTTATTTTATCAAAAAGCTCGCAGTCGCTTAAAATGTCCCCTGCATACACTTTGTATTTTTCTGTGTCCACATTGTTTCTTTCGGCATTTTCGTAAGCAACGTGCACAGCATTGGGGTCAATATCAAGGGCGGTTGCATACTTTGCACCGAGAAGAAGTGATATTATAGAGAGTATTCCGCTTCCGCAACCAATGTCGAGCACACTTTTGCTCTCGTCCACATAATCCTCAAGCTCACATATACAAAGCTTTGTGCTGTTGTGTGTTCCTGTGCCGAAAGTAAGTCCCGGATTTACAGTAAATATTATTCTGTCGCTGTCTCCTTTATATGTTTCCCACTCGGGCTGGATAAGGAGCTTTTTGCCTATCTCAATTGGTTTGAAAAATTCTTTCCAGTTGTTTGCCCAGTCTTCTTCGTTAATTCCGTCTGTTTCTATTTCAAGTCTTCCTAAGATGTTTTCCTCATCAGTTTTCTTTAGGTTTTGTGCAAGATTTTTTATGTTGTTTAAAATTTCTCCTGCAGTATCGTCATTTTTTATATATACTATTACCTTTGTTTCCCCTCTTTTTTCATCAAGAAGAGCCTCGTCCACATAGTCCCAGTATTTTTTGTTTTCGTGGAGAAAAATGTTAAACTCTTCTTCGTCTTCAATCTGCACATCTTTTATGCCGATATCAGACAGCTTGTCGCAGACTATGTCAATTCCCTCTGATGTTGTGGGTATTATTGTTTTAATCCATTCCATATATTTCACATCCGTTGCTTTTGATTTTACCATTATATAATACTACACTTCCTGCATTTTTTCAATGGTTTTCTTTAACGAAACCCATTAGGAAATTGACTAAATGAAAAAAATATGTTATTATATAATAGGTGAAAATCATCATAAGGAGTGTGATTTGCTTGGTAAATTTAACTTCTCCGTCTGTAATAAAAGAAATTCTCGAAAAAAGCGGATTTCGTTTTTCAAAATCTTTGGGACAGAATTTTTTAATAGACGACGGTGTTTTAAATAAAATGATTGAAAAATCTCATATAAATTCTGACACAAATATCCTTGAGATTGGCCCTGGTTTCGGCACACTTACCCAAAGGTTGTGTCAAAGTGCAAAAAAGGTTGTGTCTGTAGAGATAGACGACACTGTCATTCCGATTCTTACAGAAAACACAGAGGAATTTTCTAATCTTAAAATAGTAAATGCCGATGTTATGAAAATCGACCTTAAAGAACTTATACAAAATGAGTTTGGAAATGAACCCGTCAAGGTTGTGGCAAATCTTCCTTATTATATAACCACACCTATTATTATGGGGCTTTTAGAAAAAGAGCTTCCCATATCCGACATTGTCATTATGATTCAAAAAGAAGTTGCCGAAAGAATTGCGGCAAAACCCGGTGGCAAGGACTACGGTGCTCTCACAGTTGCGGTAAACTTTTACTCAGACCCCGAGCTTATAGTAGAAGTTCCGCCAAGCTCGTTTATACCTCAGCCAAAGGTTTCTTCTTCTGTTATCAGCCTTAAGATGCTCTCATCCCCAAGAGTATATGTACCTGATAAAAAGAAATTTTTCTCTCTTGTTAAAGCATCTTTCGGTCAGCGAAGAAAAACTCTTGTAAATGCTGTTTTTAATAGCGGTATATCAGGAAAATCGAAAGAAGAAATAGTACTTGCACTTAACAATATAGGTCTAAGCGAAAAGTGCAGAGGAGAAACTCTTTCCATAGAAGATTTTGCCAGACTCTCAAAAGAGCTTTTTGATTAACACCTTTTATTGACAAAACAGAGGGTTTTAGTATAAAATAAAATTTGTATGTATAGAATTTCCGTCGAAAGGAATTGAAATATAATGGAATTTATTGGACTTAACGAATTAAGAGAAAAATTTTTAAGCTATTTTGAATCAAAGGGATGCCTTCGTCTCGGAAGCTTTTCCCTTGTTCCTAAAAATGATGCCAGTCTGCTTCTTATCAACTCAGGTATGGCACCTATGAAAAAATGGTTTACAGGAGCAGAGGTTCCTCCCAGAAAGAGAGTAACCACCTGTCAGAAATGTATCAGAACACCTGACATTGAGTGTGTTGGAAAAACTGCCCGTCACGGAACATTTTTTGAAATGCTTGGTAACTTCTCCTTTGGAGACTATTTCAAGCACGAGGCTATTGCGTGGGGTTGGGAGTTTCTCACCGAGGTTGTAAATATCCCCGCGGACAAGCTTTGGATTACAGTTTATGAAGACGACGACGAGGCAAGAGATATTTGGATAAATGAAATAGGTGTTTCCCCTGAAAGAGTTGTAAAGCTTGGCAAAGCCGACAACTTCTGGGAGCATGGTACAGGTCCTTGCGGTCCTTGCTCTGAAATCCATGTAGACAGAGGACCCGAGCACGGTTGCGGAAAGCCTAATTGTAAGCTCGGTTGCGACTGTGACAGATTTATGGAAGTGTGGAACCTTGTGTTTACTCAGTTTGATAAAGATGAGGACGGTAATTATAACAGACTCTCTAATCCTAATATCGACACAGGTATGGGACTTGAAAGACTTGCTGCAATCGTTCAGGGCGTAAACAATCTTTTCGAGGTCGATACTGTTCAGAATATAATGAAGCATATCTCTAAAATCGCAAAGGTTGAATACAAGACCAATGAAAAAACCGATATCTCTTTGCGTGTTATCACAGACCATATCAGAAGCACAGTTATGATGGTTTCCGACGGTGTTATTCCGTCAAACGAGGGCAGGGGCTATGTACTCCGAAGACTCCTTAGAAGAGCTGCCCGCCATGGAAAGCTTTTAGGTATTCAGGGTCAGTTCCTCTACGAAGTGGCAGACACAGTTATAGACGAATCAAGACAGGGATATCCCGAGCTTGACGAAAAGAGAGAATATATCAAAAATATTATTAAGATAGAAGAAGAAAGATTTGCCAAAACCATTGACAACGGACTCACTATTTTAAATGAATATATAGCCGCTGCAAAGAGCGAGGGCAAAACAGAGCTTTCGGGCGAAAATGCATTCAAGCTTAACGACACTTACGGATTCCCAATTGACCTTACTGTAGAAATCTGTGAAGAAAACGGTCTTTCTGTTGACAGAGCAGGCTTTGATGCAGAGCTTGAAAAACAGAAGCAAAAAGCAAGAGATGCCAGACAAGACGGCTCAAGCTGGGACGACGACTCATCATTCTCCTTTGAAAATGCATCTGCAACAGAGTTTACAGGCTATGACAAGCTTTCCGATACTGCAGTCGTTACAGATATTGCATCTCAGGGAGAGATATCTGCATCCATCAGCGAGGGAGAGGCGGGCATTATCGTTACAGACAAGAGCCCGTTCTATGCTGAAATGGGCGGTCAGTCAGGAGATAAAGGTTCTATAAAATCCAAAAACGGTGTAGCAAAGGTTGTCGACACCAAAAAGACCGGTGACGGTGTGTATATGCACTTTGTTACTGTAGAAAAAGGATATATATCTGTAAATGATTCTGTGGATATGACCGTTTGCAAAACAAACAGAATGTCTGTGTGCAGAAACCACTCTGCTACACATCTTCTTCACAAGGCACTCAAAGAGGTCCTCGGTGTTCACGTTGCACAGGCAGGTTCAGAGGTAAATGCACAGCATCTTCGTTTTGACTTTTCTCACTTTGAGGCAATGACAGGTGAGCAGATAAAAGAGGTTGAAAAAATAGTAAACAACGCTGTATTTGATGCACTTGACATCGTTGTAAAAGAGCTTCCTATAGATGAAGCTAAAAAACTCGGAGCTGAAGCTCAGTTCGGCGAAAAATACGGAGATGTTGTAAGAGTTGTTTCCATGGGCGATTTCTCCACAGAGTTCTGTGGCGGAACTCATCTTACAAACACATCTCAGGTGGGACTTTTTAAAATCCTTTCTGAGTCAGGCGTCGCTGCAGGCGTTAGAAGAATAGAAGCTATCACAGGTGTAAATGTTTTAAATTATATAAATGAAAAAGAAAGCCTTATTGCAAAAACCGCAGATATTATAAAGGCTCCGAATGTAAACGAGCTTGACCAGAGAGCAGAAAGACTTATGGCGGAACTCAAAGAGTCATCAAGAAACATTGAGTCTATGAGAGCAAAACTTGCAAAAAGTGCTGCCGACGACATAATGTCAAATGCAAAAGATGTTAACGGCATCAAGGTAATTGCCGCAAGAAAAGAAGATATGGACATGAACGAGCTTATCGTTGCGGCAGAGCAAATCCGTGATAAAGCAGACGGTCCTCTCACAGTTCTTCTTTGCGGAACAAAGGAAGATAAAATCAGCTTTATCTGTATGGCAAACAAAGCCGCTGTTGAAAAAGGCGTTATGGCCGGAAACATCATCAAGGGCGTGTGTGCTATCGCAGGAGGCTCAGGTGGCGGAAAGCCCGACATGGCAAGAGGCGGAGGAAAAGATGCTGCAAAGATTGACGAGGCACTCTCTGCTGTGTGCGATTTTATTAAATAATGTGAGGTTTATATGGAAAATTGTATTTTTTGTAAAATAGCAAATGGAGAAATTCCAACCAACCTTGTCTATGAGGACGATTTGGTGGCAGCGTTCAATGACCTTGAACCCCAGGCTCCTGTGCATATTCTCATTGTTCCTAAAGAGCATATTGCATCTGCACTTGAACTTACAGGAGAAAACAGTTCTGTAGTGGCACATATTTTTGAAGTTGCAGGAAAAATTGCAAGAGATATGGGCTTTGACAAAGAGGGCTTTCGTCTTGTAAACAATTGCGGCAAAGACGGCGGACAAACTGTTGGGCACCTTCATTTCCATCTTCTTGCAGGCAGAGGTCTTCAGTGGCCCCCGGGCTGATTTGGTTCAAAAAATGTATTTATGACTTGACAATATGATAATTTAATTGTATAATTATCTTTGTGTAAATTTTGTCTAATCCCGTTATGTGTAAAATCAGCAGTGCAATAGCGGAGGGAGGGAATTTTAATGGCAGAAATCAGAATAAAAGAAAACGAGTCTCTTGACAGTGCACTCCGCAGATTTAAAAGACAGTGTGCAAAATCAGGTGTTTTATCTGAAATCAGAAAAAGAGAGCATTACGAAAAACCAAGTGTTAAACGTAAAAAGAAATCAGAAGCAGCTAGAAAGCGCTCTTATAGATAATTTAATTTTAAGGAGGGCAGTATTATGAATTTGAAAGATAAACTTTCCGATGATTTGAAACTCTCCATGAAAGAAAAAGATACCATACGCAAAAACACAGTACAAGGTATCAGAGCAGCAATAAAACAATATGAAGTAGACCATCGCGTAGAACTCGATGACGAAGGTATTATTGAAGTAATTGCAAAAGAACTTAAAAAGAGAAAAGATGCCCTGCCCGATTATGAAAAAAGCGGCAGAGAAGATCGAATCTTAGAATTAAAACAAGAAATAGACATTGTCGTGGGATATTTGCCTTCCCAATTATCTCGCGAGGAATTAGACGAAATTGTTAAAAGCGCTGTTCTTTCTACAGGTGCTTCTACAATGAAGGACATGGGAAAAATCATGGCAGTTGTTATGCCACAGATTAAAGGCAGAGCTGACGGCAAAGCAGTAAATGAAATTGCCGCAAATTATTTAAGTAAATAATTTAGATAACGGGAATTTTTTAAAATTCCCGTTATTTTTTTGAGGTGAGATGTTGTGATAAAAAAATGTTATCCTGATTTTTGTATGGAATCTGTATTTTCTATTGATAGAGATTTTTTTGAAAGTAACAATATAAAGGCTGTCATTTTTGACATAGACAATACACTTGTAAAGCATACTGACAAAAAGCCTACCAAAGAGGTTCTGGACTTTTTTGCATATCTTGATTCCATAGGCATAAAAAAAGGAATTATATCAAACAACAAAAAAGAGAGAGTAGAGCTTTTTTGCGAGGGACTAAATGTTCCCTATGAATACAGAGCATTTAAACCACGAAAGAAACCTCTTAAAAAACTCTTAGCAGCCTTTGGCGTTGAGCCGGAGTCGGTTCTCTTTGTGGGAGATCAGCTTTTTACCGATATATTCGGCGCTAACAGAATGGGCTTTGTGTCTGTGGTTGTCACCGCTATGGGTGAAAATGAAACAGGCTTTGTAGCCTTTAAAAGAATATTTGAAAATATGATAATGAAATCATATCTCAAAAGCAAAAAATAACGAAAAAAATAGCAAAAAAATGCTTGACATGGGATATCCTCTGTGGTATCATATATAAGTCGCCTGTAGAGAAGCGATGATTGAACTTTGAAAAATAAACAGCATAATTGAGGTTCTCGTGAAGAGAATTTGAGTAACAAGCTTTTTAAAACTAGTAAAGCTAGCAAATTTATGAGCTAAAAAACTTTTAAAAGAACTTTAGTCTACGGACTTAATATTTTTTTAGAGAGTTTGATCCTGGCTCAGGATGAACGCTGGCGGC
>JAZUPR010000030.1:0-1513 GCA_045605285.1 Clostridia bacterium
TCTTTCTTCAGGCGCTGGAGTAAATCTCAGATGCCTCATTTAACATATAAGTTAAAATGTTTTTCAGTAAAACCCTTGTTTTATAATGAATTGTACATATATTTGTATCAACAAATATATAGAGATATGAGACGGGTGGAATTTGTGCCTTTCAGACTGACTGACGTGGCGGAGATATTTTCAATCAGACTTGAAGATAAGAAATATTCAGAACTTCAAGAGTTTCTTATCGGGTATAAGGATTCAAAAGACACATACATACGAAATGACCTTGACGAGATTATTAAATCATTTGCGGGTATAGTATCAGAAGGGGTCAAGGAATCATTTTTTCGTCCGGAGGGGAATATGAACGACAGGGTATGTGCCATTCCTGTATTGACAGCTTATAGAGACAAGAAAAAGCATGGCACATTGAGGATATACTGTATCCGTATCTCTGACAAACTTCTTGTAGTCGGAGGAGGAGGTCTAAAAAACACTCAGACCTATGAAGAGGATGAGAAATTACACATGCATGTTAAGATTTTACAAAAGATAGATGCAGTTCTGACCAGGATAGAGATGGAAGGAAAAGAAATTGAAAAGGAAATTTATAATCTTATAATAAACATTGACTGATATGGCTACAGTATATTACTCAGACCCTCTATTTGATGAATTATATTCAACGGTTCCGGAAGACAGCAGGCGTACTGGCTCTCTTTCATTTGCCATTACTGCTCGCATTCTTGAAATTCTTGAAAGAAAGGGATGGAGTCAGACAGAATTAGCCAAAGCCATCGGGAAAAAGGATGCAGAGATTTCAAGATGGCTGAGTGGACAACATAATTTCACGATTGCGACCATTGCCAAAATCGAGGCAGTTCTCGGAGAGGATATTCTTTCAGTTAAGAAATATCGCAACAAAGCCACAACGGGATATGCACAAATGCCACCTGAAAAGAGAAAATGGCTCAGCGAAAGAGAAAGTCACAAGTACGGCAGGCATAAAAAATAAAGGCAGCTGGCACAAGGCCTGCTACCTTTGAATATCCGTCAAAATTAAAAACACTTTTAGAGATTTGCGGTGCGTGCGGCTACTTCGGCGGCGACGGTTGCGTAGTTTTCGGTGTGGTCTGCGAAGAGGATGCCGCGGGATGAGTTTATCAGAAGACCGCCATGGTCATTGGCTCCGTGGGCTATCACCTCTTCTGCTGAACCTCCCTGGGCGCCGACACCCGGAACAAGGAAGAAATTGTCAGGGCAGAAGCTGCGGAGCTCCTCAAGCTTGTCCGCCTTGGTGGCACCCACAACGAACATCATGTTGTCCGGAGTGGAGATTCCCATCATCTCTTCCATAACAGCCTGATATAGAGGCTTTCCATCTTTCTGAGCTGTCTGGAACTGGTATGCTGATGCATTTGATGTGAGGGCAAGAACAATGGCCCACTTGTCCTTATATTCAAGGAAAGGAGTAACGCTGTCGGCACCCATGTATGGAGCGATGGTCACTGCATCGAAATCCATCTCC
>JAZUPR010000031.1:0-9578 GCA_045605285.1 Clostridia bacterium
TATATCTTGGAATAAGGGCAAAGGCTGATAATGTTTTGAAATTGAAAGGAAAAGAAGAATGAATGATCCATATAAAGTTCTGGGTGTTCCTCAGAATGCAAGTGATGCACAGATTAAAGAAGCATACAGAGAACTTGCAAAAAAATACCATCCTGATAAATATATAAATAATCCTCTTTCTGACCTCGCTGCCGAGAAAATGAGAGAAATAAACGAGGCTTATGACTATCTTACAAAAAATAAAGGTCAGTCAGGTTCGTCTAATTCAGGTGGATATACCAACACAGGCGGCGGATATAGCTATGGCTTTGGTTCGGGTGCTACAGGCGGTCAATTTGCCAGTATAAGACGATTGATAAATGAAAACAAGCTTGACGATGCAGAAAGGGCGCTTGGCGGTGTTACTGTGAGAAATGCAGAATGGCATTTTCTTATGGGTGTTGTAAAGCAAAAAAGAGGTTGGCTGGATATGGCATATCAGCATTTTACCAGAGCTGTACAGCTTGATCCATACAATGTGGAATACAGAAATGCTCTTAATGCAATGAATATGAATAGAGGCACATATACAAATATGGGCAACGGATATGGATATAATACACCGGGACAGCTATGTACCTGTGATTCGTGTTCGTCGCT
Organism: Clostridia bacterium; assembly: GCA_045605285.1. GTDB lineage: Bacteria > Bacillota > Clostridia > UMGS1810 > UMGS1810 > RGIG4708. Next base: position 640 of record JAZUPR010000031.1, read on the forward strand.
TTTATGTGCAGACTGTTGTTGTGAAATGATGGGTGGTGACCTCGTGCCATGTTGTTAAACACCAAGAGCAAGAGGGTTGCATTTGGCGGAATAGGGTGTGCACTTTCGCTTTTGTTTTTGGTTATAGCATCCACCTTTCCGTTTTGCAGATTGGTTTTTGTATTTGCATCTTCATATATTGTTGGACTTACAATTTTAAACTATGATGTAAAAAGTGCTCTTATTCATTATCTTGCAGTTGCAATTTTATCTGCATTTATAGTCCCTGCAAAGCAGTATACGGTTTTGTATATTTTTGTTGTGGGCAACTATCCTATTGTCAAATATTATATTGACAGGATTAAAAGCAGATATGTCAGCTTTGTAGTAAAGCTTACTGTTTACAACATATACGTATATGTGTGCTACAAACTTGCACTTTCTGTTCTTGGTATTTCCTTTGATTTGGAATATCCACTTGAAATGTTGTGGGCAGCTATGATTTTGGCTATGTATGTTTATGACTATATTTACAATGTATTTATGCATAAAACACTTATGTTTATGCTGAAAAATTAATAAAGGAGAATGGAATTTATGAAAATTGGTATTGAGCATATCGCGATATATGCAAAGGATTCAAAAAAGCTTTCAGGCTGGTACAAGGACCTGTTTGATGGTGAGATTGTTTATGACAACGGTAAGGGAACATATTTCGTAGCTTTTTCAGATAAAAGTATGATTGAGTTCTGCTCATGTGATGATGAAAATATTCCTACAGATATGACAACACCAGGTATCAGACACATTGCAATATCTGTAGATGATTTCAATTCACTTACAGAAAGAGTTCTTGCTGCAAATGTAGAAATATTAAAACCAGCATCTGTCAGTGAAAAAGGAATAGGAACTATTTTCTTCCGTGATATTGAGGGAAATATACTTCATCTTATTTCAAGACCTGCACCTCTTGTATAATTAAATATATTTATAAAAAGATACATATAAATGATGTTGATATGTCTTGACATATATTAAAAAAAATGGTATTATTTTAACAGAGATTTTTGCTCATATAATGCCGGCAAGGCTTATCATATTATAGGTGTATGTTTGCCCATGCCATAATGGTATGGGCATTTTTTTGAGAGGATTTAATAAATGAAAACAATTTTAAAAAATGCAAATGTTTATAAATTCGGAAAAAATGATATAGCTATTGAAAATGGCATTATAGCTGAAATATCACCATTTATCGATGCCCTCAATGGTGATGTTGTTTTTGATTTAAATAATAAATATATTTTCCCCGGCTTTGTGGATGTTCATGTCCATTTTCGCGAGCCGGGTTTTTCATACAAGGAAACCATTAAAACAGGTTCAAGGGCGGCAGCAGCAGGTGGTTTTACACATGTGTGCACTATGCCCAATCTAAATCCTGTTCCTGATAGTTATGAAAATCTTATGCAACAAAAGAAGATTATTGATAAAGATGCCTTAATAAATGTCTATCCATTTGGTGCAATCACAAAAGGTCAAAAGGGCACCGAACTTGCTGGATTAGAAGATATGGCAAAAGATGTCATAGGGTTTTCAGATGACGGTCGCGGTGTTCAAGATTCAGATATGATGGAAAGAGCAATGAATATTGCAAAAAAATATAATCAGATTATATCTGCACATTGTGAAGACAATTCTCTCTTGGATGGTGGATATATTCATAAAGGTGAGTATGCAAAACTTAACGGTCACGACGGTATATGTTCAGAGAGCGAATGGAAACCGATTGAAAGAGACATTGAACTTGCACATAAAACAGGTGTAAAATATCATGTGTGCCACATATCTGCAAAAGAGAGTGTGGAGCTTATAAGAAATGCAAAAAGAGCTGGTGTTGATATTACCTGTGAAACTGCACCGCATTATCTTATTTTTGATGATTCGATGCTAATAGATAGCGGTAATTTTAAGATGAATCCTCCCATACGGGCAAAAGAGGACAGACAAGCTCTTATTGATGGTGTATGCGACGGAACTGTGGATATGATTGCTACAGACCACGCTCCTCACAGTAAAGAGGAAAAAAGCGGAGGCTTGAAAGGCAGTCTTAACGGAATTGTGGGTATTGAAACATCTTTTTCGGTTTTATATACAAAACTTGTAAAAACAGGCATTATATCCATCAATAGACTTATAGAGCTTATGAGTATTTCTCCTGCAAAAAGATTTGGAATATCTTGCAATCTTAATGTTGGAGAAAAAGCTAACTTGAATGTTTTTGATTTAGACAAAAAATATGTTGTTAATCCGTCAGAATTTTACTCTATGGGTAAATCTACTCCTTTTGACGGAATGGAATTATTTGGCAAGTGCATAATGACCGTATGTAACGGAAATGTTGTGCATAATCTTATCGAGGAGATATAATTATGAAGACAGGAATCTTTGAAATAGAAGAAAACATCAAAATTGCCAAAGATGTATATAAAATGGTTCTCTTTGGCGATGTATCAGAAATAACAAATTCAGGACAGTTTATTAATATTAAGCTTGAGGGAAAATTTTTGAGACGTCCCATATCTGTTTATGATTATGACAAAGACAGTGTCACTATAATATATAAGGTTGTGGGTGAGGGGACAAAGCTTATGAGTGAAATGCCATGCGGTTACACTCTTGATGTTATGACAGGTCTTGGAAACGAATATGACCTTTCAAAAAGCGGGGACAAGCCACTTCTGATTGGTGGCGGAGTAGGTGTTCCACCGTTATACAATCTATGTAAAAAACTTATTGCACAGGGAAAAGAACCTACAGTTATACTTGGTTTTAACACAGAAGATGAAATCTTTTGTTTTGATGAATTTTCCGCATTATGCCAAACTTTTATTACAACAGTTGACGGAAGTTCAGGCATAAAAGGGTTTGTAACAGATGCTATGGATGATATTCCATATACATATTATTATACCTGCGGTCCTGAACCAATGCTCAAGGCTATATATAACAAGGCCAAGACTTCAGGTCAGCTTAGTTTTGAAGAAAGAATGGGATGCGGTTTTGGTGCTTGTATGGGATGCTCGTGCAAAACCAAATACGGAAACAAAAGAATATGTAAAGATGGTCCTGTTCTTGAAAGTGAGGAAGTAATATGGTAGATACAAAAGTTAATCTTTCCGGGCTTGTTCTTGACAATCCTGTTATACCGGCAAGTGGTACATTTGGTTTTGGCTATGAGTTCGCACAAATTTATGACATAAATATTCTTGGTAGCTTTTCATTTAAGGGTACTACAAAAGAAGCAAGATTTGGAAATCCTACACCACGAATTGCAGAGTGCCCCTCAGGAATGCTCAATTCTGTTGGATTGCAAAATCCGGGGGTTGACAAGGTTATAAGTGAGGAACTGCCAAAACTTAAAAAATGCTTTAACAAACCTGTTATTGCAAACATCAGTGGTTTTTCAATTGATGAATATATGTATACCTGTGAAAAAATTGATAAAGAAGAGCAGGTTGGACTAATTGAGGTAAACATCAGTTGCCCCAATGTTCACAATGGCGGTATGTCTTTTGGTACAATTCCTGAATCGGCTTATGAAGTTACCAAAGCAGTAAAATCAGTTACAACCAAGCCTGTGTATATGAAACTCAGTCCAAATGTCACAGATATATCTGCTATCGCAAAAGCATGTGAAGAGGCTGGAGCAGATGGAATCAGCCTTATAAATACTCTTATGGGCATGAGAATTGACCTGAAAAAGCAAAAACCTATCCTTGCAAACAAAATGGGTGGTTTTTCTGGAAAAGCCATTTTCCCTGTTGCTCTCAGAATGGTGTATCAGGTGTATGAGGCAGTTAATATTCCTATCATTGGCATGGGAGGTATTGACAGTGCAGAAGATGTAATAGAAATGATGCTTGCAGGAGCAAGTGCAGTACAGGTTGGTGCTGCAAATCTTATAGATCCTTACGCTTGTAAAAAAATTATTGAGGATCTTCCTGTATGTATGAAAAAATATAATATACAAAGCTTGAAAGATATAATAGGAGGGGCACACTAATGGGTAAAGATGTTATTATAGCCTGTGATTTTTCATCACAGACAGAGGTAATGGATTTTCTTGATATTTTCAGAGAGGAAAAACCTTATGTAAAAATAGGAATGGAGCTTTTTTATTCTTCAGGTCCTGAGATTGTGAAAGCCATAAAAGACAGAGGTCATAAAATATTTCTTGATTTGAAATTGTGTGATATTCCAAATACAGTTAAAAAATCTATGAATGTGCTATCTTCTTTAAATGTTGATATGTGTAATCTTCATGCATTTGGAAGCAGTTCAATGATGAAAGCTGCTATAGAGGGTTTAACTCGTCCTGATGGAACAAGACCACTTCTTATTGCTGTAACAATGCTTACATCAATGAGCGAAGAAGTTGCTCAAAATGAACTTGGAATAAAACTTCCTATAAAGGACATTGTTATGAACTATGCAGAAAATGCAAAAAATTCAGGCTTGGACGGAGTTGTATGTTCTCCGCTTGAGGCAGGGGACGTTCACAAAAGATGCGGCAGCAATTTCTTGACAGTTACTCCCGGTATAAGATATGCAGATGGCGATATGGGTGACCAGGTAAGAGTAACCACACCATCACTTGCTGCAGAGCTCGGGTCAGATTATATTGTTGTGGGAAGACCGATTACAGCAGCAAGCGATCCGCTTGAAAGCTACAGAAGATGTGTAAGAGATTTTGTTAAATAAACGGAGGTATATATAATGAAAAACCTAATAGCAAATGATTTATTGTCAATTCAGGCAGTTTTTTTAAGACCTGACAATCCGTTCACATGGGCAAGCGGTATCAAAAGCCCTGTATATTGTGATAACAGACTTACTTTAACATCTGTAAAGGTTCGTAATGATGTTGAAAATGCTATTGCAAAAACTGTAAAAGAAAATTATCCTGAGGTAGAAGTTCTTATGGGCACATCAACAGCAGGTATAGCTCATGCTGCCATAGCAGCACACATTCTCCAAATGCCTATGGGATATGTGCGTAGTGGTGCAAAAACTCACGGAAGAGAAAACAGAATTGAAGGAAAACTTCTTCCAGGACAAAAAGTTGTTATTGTTGAGGACCTTATTTCAACCGGCGGAAGCGTAATAGAGGTTGCTGAGGCTTTAAGAGAAGCAGGTGCAGATGTTCTGGGTGTTGTATCTATATTTACATACGGAATGAAAAAAGGTCTTGACAGACTTAAAGAAGCTAACCTTAAGAACATCAGCCTTACCGATTTTGATACAGTTGCAAAGATTGCAGCTGAAACAGGTTATATTAATGAAGAAGATATAAACAGGCTTATGGCATTTCGAGACAATCCTAGTGATGAAAGCTGGATTGGAGGAAGCAAATGAAGCATCTTATAGATATTATGGATTTGTCTGTTGAAGAAATAGATGAACTTATAGACAAGGCAAAATCCATCATAAATAATCCCGAACTTTACAGGGAAAAATGCAAATATAAAAAACTAGCTACCCTCTTTTTTGAGCCATCTACCAGAACAAGATTAAGTTTTGAATCTGCTATGATGGAGCTGGGAGGAAATGTATTGGGCTTTTCAGAAGCTCAGTCAAGTTCTGCATCAAAGGGTGAAAGTGTTTCTGATACTATATCAGTTGTTAGCGGATATGCAGATATTATTGCCATGCGACATCCAAAAGAGGGTGCACCGCTTGTTGCATCATATAAATCTGAAATTCCTGTTATAAATGCCGGTGATGGAGGACACAATCATCCTACACAGACTCTTACAGACCTTTTGACAATAAAAATGGAAAAAGGCGGTTTTGAAAATCTTACTGTAGGTCTTTGCGGTGATTTGAAATTTGGAAGAACAGTACACTCTCTTGTTGCAGCAATGTCAAGATATAAAAATGTGAAATTTGTGCTTATATCTCCTGATGAATTAAAACTTCCGAGCTATGTAAAGAATATGTATATCAAGAAAAATAATATTCCTTACATACAGACAGCATCCCTGGACGAAGTTATTGGTGATTTGGATATTCTTTATATGACCAGGGTGCAGAGAGAAAGATTTTTTAATGAAGAAGATTATTTAAGACTTAAAGACAGCTATATTCTTACTGCAGATAAAATGAAAAAGGCAGCTGATAATATGATTGTTATGCATCCTCTGCCCAGAGTAAATGAAATTTCAACTGAAGTTGATAATGATAACAGAGCGTGTTATTTCAGACAGGCGAAATATGGAAAATATATCAGAATGGCTTTGATTCTTAAATTGCTGGAGGTGGATTGAGGTGACTATTGATTCTATAATCAACGGTGTTGTTATTGACCATATAAAATCAGGAAAGGCAATGGAAATATACTCATTGATTGATCTTGAACACATGGATTGTCAGGTTGCTATAATAAAGAATGCTCCAAGTAAACTTATGGGAAAAAAAGATATTATAAAAATTGACTCATCCCTTGACATTGACCTTAATGTTCTGGGATATATTGACCCTGATATTACTGTTAATATTATAAAGGATGGAAAACTTATTGAGAAAAAACATCTTGAGCCACCTGTTGAAATAAGAAATGTTGCAACATGTAAAAATCCACGTTGTATCACATCTGTTGAAACAGATATTCCGCAGGTTTTCAAGCTTTCAGACAGAGAAAGCCACTCATACAGATGTATATATTGTGAAGCAAAGCTTGAATCATAATAATTTTTAAAAAAATATCAAAAAGTACTTGCATTGGTTAAAAATGTATGATACAATATTATGCGGTTAATACACACATGCATTGATGGCAGAAAGGGTTGCTTGTTGATCCGACATAGTCGACAGGTCTTTTTGTCAGGTGATGTGCATGGAGGGTAAAATTTTTGGAGGTGAATAATATGTCAGTTATATCAATGAAACAATTATTAGAAGCAGGTGTTCATTTCGGTCACCAGACCAGAAGATGGAACCCTAAGATGGCAGAGTACATCTACACAGAGAGAAATGGTATTTATATCATTAATCTTCAGAAAACTGTTAAAAAGATCATCGAAGCTTATGACTTCATTAAAGAAGTTGCTGCAAACGGTGAAGACATTCTCTTTGTTGGTACAAAGAAACAGGCTCAGGACTCTATCAAAGAAGAGGCTGAGAGAGTTGGCATGTACTATGTAAATGCAAGATGGCTTGGCGGTATGCTTACAAACTTCAAGACCATTAAAAAGAGAATTGAAAGACTCAACCAGCTTAACAAAATGGCTGAAGATGGTACTTTTGATCTTCTTCCTAAAAAAGAAGTTGCTAAACTCAAACTCGAGATTGAAAAGCTTGATAAATATCTTGGTGGTATCAAAGATATGAAAAAGCTCCCTGGTGCTATGTTTGTTGTAGACCCAAGAAAAGAAAAGATTGCTGTTGCTGAAGCAAAGAAACTCGGTATTCCTGTAGTAGCTATTGTTGATACAAACTGTGATCCTGAAGAAGTAGACTATGTAATCCCTGGCAATGATGATGCTATCAGAGCTGTAAAATTGATTGCTTCTACTATTTCAAACGCTATAATCGAAGGCAGACAGGGTGAGGACAGTGCACCTGTTGTAGCTGAAGAAGCAGAAATTGAAATCGCTGACGCTGAGTAATTTAATATTATATACAAAATCTCCGCAAAGCTAATTTTCGGAGATTTTGTTGCGTATGATATATTCTAAAAAATTCGGAGGTATATAATATGTTTACTGCTAAAGATGTAAAAGATTTAAGAGAAAAAACAGGCTGTGGTATGATGGACTGTAAAAAAGCCCTTACTGAATCAAACGGTGATATGGAAAAAGCTATGGACTTTTTGAGAGAAAAAGGTCTTGCTGCTGCTGAAAAGAAAGCAGGAAGAATTGCTGCTGAAGGACTTGTAGATGCTTATGTAAGTGATGACTGCAAATATGGCGCACTTATCGAGGTTAACTCTGAAACAGACTTCGTTGCTAAAAATGACGATTTCAAAGGTTTTGTTGCTACACTTGCAAAAATTGTTGCAGAAGAAAACCCTGCAGATGTTGATGCTCTCAAAGCTCTTAAGTATACAGGTTCTGATTTAACTGTTGAAGGAATGCTCACAGAAAAAATCCTTACAATTGGTGAAAACCTCACAATCAGAAGATTTGCAAGATTTGAAAATGGCGTTGTTGCTTACATTCACGGCGAAGGCAGAATAGGTGTTCTTGTTAACGTTGAAGGTGATGCTACAAATGCTGATGCTCACGAAGCTGCAAGAGATGCTGCAATGCAGATTGCTGCTATCAACCCAATGTATCTTTCAAAAGAATCTGTTCCTGCAGCAGATGTTGAAAAAGAAAAGAGCTTCATTATCGCTCAGATTAAAGAAGATCCTAAAAATGCTAATAAACCTGACAACATTCTTGAAAAGATGGTTGGCGGCAAAATCAACAAATTCTATGACCAGAACTGCTTACTTCTTCAGGAATTCGTTAAGGATCCTGATGTAAAAGTTGGTCAGTACCTTGATTCAAAAAATATAAAAGTTGTAGACTTTGTAAGATTTGAAAAAGGTGAAGGTCTTGAAAAAAGAGAAGACAACTTTGCAGACGAAGTTGCAAATATGATAAAATAATAAAAAATTTTAAAAAAGGGACACTTAGGTGTTCCTTTTTTTGAAATTATATGTTATAATAGGGTTAATAAGGAAAATATTGATACGGAGGTAATGCTATGAAACCAATATATAAAAGAGTTTTGCTCAAAATCAGTGGTGAAGCTTTAGCCGGAGATAAATCTTTCGGACTTGACGAAAAGACTATTGCCACAGTTACAGATGTGCTTAAACAAGTAAATGAAATGGGTGTTGAAGTAGCAATTGTTGTTGGTGGTGGAAACTTCTGGCGAGGAAGAACCGGTGAAAATATGGACAGAACAAGAGC
>JAZUPR010000032.1:0-8712 GCA_045605285.1 Clostridia bacterium
ATGGCTGGCGGAGTAGGCGGTGCATATTTCGGCGCAAAAGCATCTGTAAATTTTGCGTCAGACTTAAGAGCCGATTTGTATAACAAAGTACAAAAATTCTCTTTTTCAAATATAGATAAATTCTCCACAGGCTCTCTTGTCACAAGACTTACAAACGATGTAACTCAGCTTCAGAATTTTGTAAATATGATGCTTAGGATGGCACTTCGCTCCCCCGGAATGATGATAGCGGCTCTTGTTATGGCAATCAGATTAAAACCGACATTGTCCGTGGTTTTTGCAGTTATGATGCCCATTCTTGCCATAGCTATAGGCACTATTATTTCAAAGGCTTTTCCAAGATTTAATCTTATGCAGAAAAAAATAGACAATCTTAATTCCACAGTTTTGGAAAATGTCACAAATGTCCGCGTTGTAAAATCATTTGTAAGAAAAGATTTTGAAGAAAATAAATTCAAAAAAGCAAACCGAGACCTCAAAGAGACAGGTATGAGTGCATCAAAGATAATGATTTTTATGCATCCCACACTTACTCTTTCTATGAATATCACCACTCTTTTGGTTGTGTGGTTTGGAGGAAAAATCGTTCTTTCAGGTGGTATGCGAGTAGGAGACCTTAGTGCATTTGTAACCTATGTTACTCAGATTTTGTCATCGCTTATGATGATATCAATGCTTCTTATGATGTCCTCTCGTGCCCTTGCATCTGCGAGACGAATTGTAGAGGTGCTCGATGAAGAGCCAAGCATAAATGATAAAGATTCTTCTTTTCCCGACCTTAAGGTTGAAAAAGGCAGAATAGAATTTAAAAATGTGTCTTTCAGATATTATAAAAATAGCAAAGATAAGGTGCTTGACAATATAAATCTCACCATAGAGCCAAACTCTACAGTCGGCATAATCGGCTCTACAGGCTGTGGAAAATCCACGCTTGTTTCTCTCATTCCAAGACTCTATGACGTGTCAGACGGACAGGTTCTTGTAGACGGAGTGGATGTAAAGGACTATTCACTTAAGAACTTAAGAGACGGAATAGGTATGGTTCTTCAGAAAAACACTCTCTTTTCAGGAACAATTGAGGATAATCTTTTGTGGGGTGATTCATCTGCCACAGAGGAAGATGTGATAAATGCATCAAAAAAGGCACAGGCAGATAAATTTGTAACCGGCTTTAAGGACGGATATTCAACTGTTATAGAACAAGGAGGAACTAATCTTTCGGGCGGTCAGAAACAAAGACTCTGTATAGCCAGAGCACTTATCAAAAAACCAAAGGTTATTATTTTAGATGACTCCACCAGCGCAGTCGATACTGCCACCGAGGCAAGTATCAGAGATACATTTAAAAATGAACTTTCCCATTCCACCAAAATTATTATTGCACAGAGAATTTCGTCTGTCATAGATTCCGATGTAATTGTTGTTATGGACGAGGGAGTAATCACAGGTGTGGGAACTCACGAAGAGCTTATAGAAAATAATAAAGAATATCAGGAAATATACTATTCCCAGATGGATAAAAAGGAGGCGTAGATATGGCAAGAACACTTGAACAACTAAAAGAACGCTATATTGGCTCTCCAAATATGCAAGGACCCAAAAGACCTATGATGGGTGGGGGACGCCGCGGAGGCGGACCTGGTGTCAGAATGGGCGGAAAGCCTAAAGAAACTAAAAAAACCATAAAGAGAATGCTCTCTTATATATCACCATATAAATTTCATCTTCTTGTTGTGGTTGTATGTATGCTCGTACACGCTCTCTCGTCTCTTGTCGGCTCATATATGCTGGCGCCTGTCATTGACAGACTAACCACAGCGCTTTTTCCGACTATAGACCTGTATCAAACCCCAATAAGCGTGTTTGCAGACGGAGTTATACGCCGCTTTTCTTTCCTTGGTTCATTTTTTGTTGGCGATGGAGTGTTTGCATATATTTTAACTGCCATTTTTATATTGGCTCTTATATACTCTTTTGGCGTTGTCGCAGCATATGCACAGGCAAGAATTATGCTTTCTGTTTCTCAGGGCGCCATAGAAAAACTTAGAAATGACCTTTTTAAGAAACTTCAGACTCTCCCTGTCAGATTTTTCGACTCCAAGCCTACAGGTGAGATAATGTCCCGCTTTACCAATGATATAGATAATATCGATGTAATGCTTCATAACTCTCTCACATCTTTGTTTTCAGGGGTTGTAACTTTGGTCGGCACATTTTTGTTTATGCTCTCTACCAACTGGATTTTAACCTTTGTAACAGTTGTTTTCATTCCCATTTTTGCAAGGGGAGGAGCATTTATTGCAAAACGCTCGTCAAAGTATTATAAATCTCAGCAGGCGGCTCTCGGCGCAGTAAATGGCTATGTGGAAGAAACCGTTTCAGGTCAAAAGGTTGTAAAGGTTTTCAACCACGAGTCCACCTGCGAAGAAGAGTTTTCGCTATTAAATGATGATATGCGCTCCAAACAGCTCTTTGCTCAGTTCTGGGGCGGTATAATGGGACCTGTCATGGGCAATACCTCTCAAATTTCCTATGGCATAACCATGGGTATAGGTGGTATTCTCATGTGCTTATCTAAGCTCAGCCCTGGTGCTCTTACTGTGTTTTCTAACTACTCAAGACATTTTTCAATGCCTATAAATATGATTTCTCAGCAGACTTCTACCATTTTTTCTGCTTTAGCCGGTGCAGAAAGAGTTTTTGCTGTTATGGATGAAAATCCCGAAACACAGGACGGAGAAATTTTGGATAAAGCAGAAAATATTCAGGGACACGTCGTTTTTGAAAATGTTACCTTTGGATATAATAAGGAAAAAACCGTTTTAAAAAATATCAGCCTTTATGCAAAGCCTTGTCAAAAAATTGCTTTTGTCGGTTCCACAGGTGCAGGTAAGACCACTATCACCAACCTTTTAAACAGGTTTTATGAGATTGAAGAAGGCACTATCACCATAGATGGAATAGATATTAAAAATATCAATAGGGAAGAGCTTCGCAAAAATATTGCCATGGTGCTTCAGGATACACACCTTTTCACAGGCACAGTTATGGAAAATATCCGCTACGGAAGACCCGATGCCACAGATGATGAAGTCATAGAGGCAGCAAAGACAGCCTCTGCCCATAGCTTTATTATGCGACTTGAAAATGGCTATGATACAGTTCTTTCTGGCGACGGAACAAATCTTTCACAAGGTCAGCGTCAGCTTTTGAATATTGCCCGTGCTGCCATTTCCAAAGCACCTATTCTGGTACTCGACGAGGCTACATCATCTGTAGATACCCGTACAGAGAGACATATAGAACATGGTATGGATAGACTTATGAAAAACCGTACCACCTTTGTCATTGCTCATAGACTTTCCACCGTAAGAAATGCCAATGCCATTATGGTTCTTGAAAACGGTGAAATAATAGAGCGTGGCACCCACGACGAACTCCTTGAACTTAAAGGTAGGTATTACGAACTCTATACAGGTAAAAAGGAATTAGATTAATCTATTATAATAAAAAGGCATCTGCATTTTTTGCAGATGCCTTCTTTAATTATTCATCATTCATTATCTCATATTTCCCAGGTAGAAGTCTTCTGCCCTTTAAATATAAGCTCAGGCTCTTTAAGACTTACCTTTGTGTGCGGCGGCACAGATTTTGTGATAAAGCAGTTACCGCCTATAATGCTTTCTGTACCAATCACAGTTTCTCCGCCAAGTATGGTAGAACCTGCATATATTGTCACATTGTCTTCAATGGTAGGATGTCTTTTGACTCCTGATAATTGCTGGCCGCTTCTGGTAGATAACGCTCCCAATGTCACACCCTGATATAGCTTTACATTGTTGCCTATTTTGCAGGTCTCACCAATAACAATTCCTGTTCCGTGGTCTATGAAAAAGTACTCGCCAATGGTTGCACCTGAGTTTATGTCAATTCCTGTTTTGCTGTGGGCGTGCTCTGTCATAATCCTTGGTATGAATGGCACATTCTGCTTGTAAAGTATGTTTGATATCCTGTATACAAATATTGCATAAAGTCCGGGATATGAGAATATAATATCCTCCTTGCTCTTTGCAGCGGGGTCTCCGTCAAATCCTGCCTGAACATCCTTTAAAAGCATTTCTTGTATTTCGGGTAGCTTTTCTATAAAGTCTGCACTTATGTCCTCGGCATTTTTTGCCGCTGTTTCTTCGCTTTCTCCGTTGTATAAAAGAGCCGCTTCAACCTGTGTTTTAAGGCTCTCATATACGTGTGATATCTTGCTTGATGCATAATAATCGCAAAACTGACCTATGCTGTTTTCTGTGGTAAAATATCCCGGAAATATAATGTCTCTTGTTTCATTTATAATGTCTATAATCTCCTGCCTCGATGGCATGTGCATACCGTTTTTGCAAGAGAGCAGATTCTCTGATTTGTAGTTTGAAGTAATTTTCTCTATGGTTGAGTTTACTGCGTTCATAGATTTAGCGTTCATAATTACCTCCTTAAAACTCATACTTTTGTATTGCTTAAAAATTCTTTCAGTCTGTCTGTCTTTGGATTTGAAAAAATCTCCTCGCTTGTTCCTTCTTCAGCCACAACCCCGTTGTCCATAAATATTACTCTGTCGGAAATGTTTTTTGCAAAGTTCATTTCGTGAGTAACTATTACCATTGTCATTTTAGAGTCGGCAAGAGATTTTATAATTTTTAAAACCTCATTTGTAAGCTCAGGGTCAAGAGCAGATGTGGGCTCGTCAAAGAGCATTATTTTTGGATTAAGAGCCAGGGCACGAACTATTGCCACTCTCTGTTGCTGACCGCCGGATAGCTGACAGGGATAGCTCTCTGTCTTGTCAGAAAGTCCTGCTTTTTCAAGAAGAGCTATGGCATCTCTTTTTATTTCATAAAGAATCTGTTCTTTGTTCTTTTTGTAGTCTGGTCTTTCTTTTGCAAGGAGCTTCGGTGCAAGCATTATGTTTTCAAGCACGTTGTACTGCGGAAACAGATTGAACTGCTGAAATACAAATCCAAACTTTAATTGTTTTTCTCTTATTTCCTTTGCAGTCATTTTCTCTGTGCTGCTGCCGTCAAATATCACGTCTCCGTCGCAGGTTATCTTTCCGCCGTCAGCTTTTTCAAGAAAGTTTATACATCTTAAAAATGTTGTTTTCCCGCTTCCCGATGAGCCGATTATGGAAACAACCTCGCCTTCGTCCATAGTGAAGGATACACCCTTTAATACGGACACATCGCCAAAACTTTTTGTTAAGTTTTCTATTTCAAGTATAGCCATTTTGTCCCCCTTCACTATCCCTTGTAGTAGTCAAGCTTCTTTTCTATCTCACCGAAAATTATTGTTAAAAGTCCGCTGAACAATAGATAAAACGCGCCTGTGTAAAATAACGGCCATATAAGACCTTCTGATTTTATGTAAACCTGAGCAGCCCATATTATTTCATATACCGCAATAATTCTCGCGAGTGATGTGTCTTTTACAAGAGTTATAATCTCGTTGCTCATTGGAGGCACAATTCTTTTTATCACCTGGAAAAGAACTACCTTGAAAAATGTCTGTATCTTGGTCATGCCAAGTACCTGACCTGCTTCATACTGACCTCTTGGAATTGACTCTATTCCGCCTCTGTATATTTCAGAAAAATAGCAGGCATAATTTATGATAAAAGCAATCATAACTGCAGTAAATCTTTCGAGTACTGTCCAGTTTGACAGGAATTCTATTAAAAAGTTTCTTGTTTCGTGCTCACTTGCCCATTTCCCCACAAGACCTGGTCCGTAGTATATTACAATGAGCTGAAGCATAAGGGGAGTACCCCTTATTATCCATACAAAAGTTTTTACCAGCCATTTAAGAGGTTTGAACTTGCTCATTGAACCAAAGCTTATTATAAGTCCCAAAGGGAGTGCAAAAAGGAGCGTTAAGGCAAATATTTCAAGAGTTGTACCAAACCCTTTAAACAGGGATGCTGTAACTGTCCAAAACATAATTTTTTTCCTTTCTTAAACTGCAAAAGCAGAACAGAGCATATATGCTCTGTTCTGCGAAAAAACTACAAGAACCAAAAATTATTTTACAAGTGTGAGTGAGTATTTAGCTGCAAGTGCATCTAAAGTTCCGTCGCTCATCATTTCAGCCATAATTTCGTTTACTTTTGCACAAGCATCTGAACCTTTTCTGAATCCGATTACATATTCTTCAGATGTAAGGTCAAGACCGCCTTTAAGGTTTGCATAGCTTGTTCCTTCGCCTGTCATAGCATTTGCCATTGTGATGTCTATTACACATGCATCTGCAGAACCTGAAGCAACTTCCATAAGAGCGTCTGCCTGTGTAGATACTGCTGTGTAGTTTGCATTGAGTTCGTTGTCAGCTATAGCAGCTTCACCTGCTGAACCAGCTTCAGCAACAAATTTAAGGTCTTTCATTGATGCTGCATCAGCATATGTGTCAACCTTGTCAGCTGCCATTACAACAACCTGTGCATTTTTTACATAAGGTGTAGAACATTCCATTGCATTTGCAACTTCTTCTGTAAGAGTCATACCGTTCCATACACAGTCGATTGATTTTGCATCAAGCTCCAATGCTTTGTTGTCCCAGTCAATTTCAATAAACTCAATTGCCACCCCGAGTTTTTCACAAACTGCTTTAGCAAATTCTGCATCAAATCCTGTCCATTCACCGTTTTCATCTTTAAAATCCATTGGTGCGTAGTCTGTAATACCAACTACCATTGTGCCTTTTTCTGTTATGTAAGCAAGGTCACCTTCTGTAGCGGTTTCATTGCCACAAGCTGCAAGTGAGAAAACAAGTACAGCTGCCATTAATAATGTTAAAAACTTTTTCATAATAAATTCCTCCAAAAATGTTTTTGTTTCAATTACGGATTAATAGTAACACAATATTTTAGCAAAGTAAAGTGATAAATTGATAAATTGTATATTTTACCAATTACACTTAGTAATCTTTTGCTTATAATGTGCATAATAAACAAAAAATTGACTAAATTTATCTGAAAAACAAAAAACTGTACTCAAATGCAAAAAAACTATTTAATTTTGGAACAATATGTTATATAATAATAAGTAAGTATGCATTTTACAAAAGGACGGTGGTTTTTCGTGATAGATAATCATTTCAGCGTATCTCTTTGGGATATAAAAAGAGAATTTAAATTAGATAGTCTGTACGAGCCGGAGAATGTGGAGGATATTAAAATTTCCAACAACGAGGTAAACAGACCAAGCCTTCAGATAGCCGGTTTCTTTGAATATTTTGATAACACCAGAGTGCAGGTTATCGGTATGGTTGAGATATCATACTTAAGAAAAATGGAAAAAGATAAGAGAATGGAATCTTTGGAGGCGCTTTTCAAGTCAGGTATACCTGCAATAGTTCTTACAAGAGATATTGAGCCGCCTGAAGAGATGATACATCTGGCAAAAAAATATTCTGTTCCTTTTTTAAGAAGCCATATGTCCACATCAAGATTTTTAAGTGCTCTTATTGCTTATCTCAATCTCCATCTTGCACCGCGTCTTACAATGCACGGAGTGTTGGTAGAGGTTTATGGTGAAGGAATTCTTCTTTTGGGAGACAGCGGAGTAGGTAAGAGTGAGACTGCCATAGAGCTTGTAAAGCGAGGTCACAGACTTGTAGCTGACGATGCAGTTGAGATAAAAAGAGTTTCCGATATCAGCCTTGTTGGCTCTGCACCAAGCATTATCAAGCATTTTGTAGAACTTCGAGGCATAGGAATTGTAGATGTCAGACAGATTTTTGGTATGGGTGCTATAAAGGAAACAGAAAAGATAGATATGATTATCCATCTTGAGCCCTGGCAGGACAAAAAACAGTATGACAGACTCGGACTAAATACAGAATATGACGATATTTTAGGAGTAAATATTCCTTCTCTCACAATTCCCGTAAAACCGGGAAGAAACCTGGCAGTTGTCGTAGAGGTTGCTGCCATGAACAACAGACAGAAAAAGCTCGGATATAATGCCGCAGAGGAATTAAACAAAAGACTCAATCTTGAAATGGAATTAAATTAAAAAAGGAGCTTTTCAAATGTATTATTTGGGAGTAGATATCGGTGGCACAACCATAAAAGCAGGACTTGTAACAGAAAAAGGACAGCTTGTTTGCAAAGAGAGCACACCCACACAGGCAAATGCCGGACACAAAGTATTGGCAAAGGATATAGCGGATGTCATATTTTCTGTTTTGTCAAAAAACAATTTGACACAAGATGAGTTACAGGCAGTAGGAATAGGCTATCCCGGCTCTGTAGACAATGAAAAGGGCACCATTATTTATTCCAATAATATATCAGTAGATAAAGGCTCTCCCATAAGAGAAGAACTTAGAAAGTATATACAAAAGCCCGTGTATCTGGCTAATGATGCAGATTGTGCAGCCCTTGGTGAATTTTTTGCCATAGGTGATGATAAAGTGAAAAATCTTATTGCAGTTACTTTTGGCACAGGAGTAGGCTGCGGAATTATTATAGATAAAAAGATTTACACCGGCTCAAATGGCTCTGCAGGAGAGGTAGGACATACTATCATTGTAATGGACGGAGAAGAATGTACCTGCGGCAGAAAAGGTTGCTGGGAGGCGTATGCTTCTGTAACGGGATTAATAAGGGATGCAAAAAAAGCTGCATCAGCTAATCCGTCGTCAGCACTTTATCACAGAATAAATGAA
>JAZUPR010000033.1:0-2336 GCA_045605285.1 Clostridia bacterium
GGAATAAAAGTCAACAAAAAAGAGCCTTTTAAAGCATCTTAAAAAGGCTCTTTGCATCTACAATATCTATTGTTTTTCTACATATTCTGTCCCTGATAATTTTTATACGGTGTTACTCTTTCACGGCTTACATAGGTTTCGTATAAATCGGACAGGAAATTGAAAAATTCAACATCTATTATTCCGTCGTCATTTATGCCTGAAAGTTTTTGAATATTTCTGACATTTTTCACTGAGCTATCGTCATGAATTCCCGTGACAGAGATATCGTCAAAATCTTTAAAGGTTTCACCTAGTGCCTTAATCATTGCCTGAATGACATAAAGATGCACACTTTTTTGCCCGGGATATATTTTTTCTAAAGATTCGGGATAGATAAACACTCTTTCTGCAAAAGAGGTAAGTGCATCAACCTCACGCGATACTGCAACAATCTTATTCCAAGTGGCAAGGTCAACCTCTCCTGTGGGTTCCAGACCAAAATTGTTCTGAAAACCTTTTACACTCTCAATGGTGTCATCACCAAAAATTCCGTCGGGAATGACTGTTGGAATATAGTCATAGTACGAAGCAATATTTCTTAAAAGCTTTTGAAGACTTCTTACATCGCCGAACTGATAAAGCACTCCAAATCCTCGGGTGTATTCGGTATCGGGCTGCACATTATCACCGTTAAACAAATTTCCCCTTACCGGAATATTGGAATTTTTTTCAACATTATCCAAATCCATCACCCTCCATTATAATCTGAGTCGCCATACTGAAGATTATCGGCACTCTTTTGAGTACTTCCGTTTAAAAGTTCATTCAATTCTTTTTCGTAATCTCTTGTGGTAATGGCTTCATCAGCACTTATAAATGCATCATACATAGCATTCCACACTTCATCGGTAATAATGCCTGTTACAGGAAGACCAAATGTCCTTTGAAAAGCTTCTACTGCAGTTTTTGTGTTTTCGCCGAAAATTCCGTCAACATCCACAAAAGGTATTGAATAGTAAAACTCCGACAAAACTGACAAAATGAACTGAGCAACAGACACGCCCTGTCCCCTGTCGCCAAGAGAAAAAGTTCCGTCATTTTCAAAAGACACTCCGTAAAACTGCTGACCTCTGGAATTTAACTCTGCAAGTCGTCTTATTCCCACATACAGATAAACAATTTTATACCAGGTGGCAAGACCAACTATACCGTCGGGCGTAAGGTTGAAAATTCTCTGGAGAGTCTTTACTGCCTCTTCTGTGGCATCGCCAAACACTCCGTCTACATTGACCTTTGGTATGCTGGGGTAGTTATTGCTGATTTCATTGAGAGAGCGTTGAATTACTATGACATCCTCACCCCTGTCTCCATTGCTTATGGGATATCCCGGATAGGATTCAATAAGAGGAGACACAGGTGCATTGGACACAATCTCAATATTATCTCCATAATAATATTTTAATATCTGAATAGAGTTAAGCCCCTGCCTTGCAAGTTCTTCGCTGCCCCATTGGGAAAGACCGTTACAGGTGACGGTTGTGCCATTGCAATATTTGGCAGCCAAAGGCTCAACAAAGCCAACTCGTCTGATGTAGGAATTAAACATTCTGTCTACAATTCTGTCTATATTTTCAAAAATATTTCTTCCGCGAATAAATTTCTGGTCATAGGCTGTGGATGAGGTGATGTTAAAGTCATATCCTCGGCTTGGGTAAAAAGATGTATAAATGCGATTAAGAGCAAACGAAATCTGTGCATATATATTTGCAACAATCGCTGACTCGCTCCAGGTTGGATATATCTCGCTTGATGCAACATTCTTGATATAATCAATAAAAGAGACTGTAACATTTTCCACATCTGCATCAGGTGGACCCAGATGGACAGTTATAAATTCGGGAACATAAGGTGTGACTATTATATCCGGCATAGCATTACCTCCTACAAATTCTGTGGTGACACAGAAAAATCATCCAGACGGTATGGGAACTTATCATTTTCATCTATGGGTATCAGCTCTGCAAACTGGATGGAAGTTTCTCCCTCAAACACCTGAGCATCGCGAACATAATATGTATAAAAATCTGGATGGCTTATTCTTATATTTACCCTTGTGAACGGATTGATTGTACCCGGACTCAAGGATTGTTCTTTTGATGGAGTACTTATCTGGATTGGCGTGATTTTTCCGTTTTCATCTGTAATTCTAGCCCCAAGCACCGACGACAAATCGTCTTTTTCAACTGTTACCGATGCATTTTCTACAGGAATTTGTCCCCTTGATGTGAAAACTCTTGCACTGACATATCCGTATTCTGCCATGTTTTGCACCTCCATACAATTTATTTATACTT
>JAZUPR010000034.1:0-3042 GCA_045605285.1 Clostridia bacterium
AGTGTAACAATCTATGCAGATAATAATGAAATCTCAGATTATGCAAAAGAGGCAGTAACAATACTTTCATCAAATGGCATTATAAATGGTAAAGAAAATAATATGTGGCTTCCAAAGCAAAGCATTACAAGAGCAGATGCAGCAATAGCTGTTTACAATGCACTTAAAAAGGAAAGAGAACATATTGATTCATTGGGCCTTTATGGCGGTGAAAAACAATATTATGAACCATATAATGTTTCAACAGATGACAGAATTGCCCAGAGTATGCCTGAGCCATTTGATGCAAATACATGGCCTACACAGGAGTTCGCTTTTGTTGATTTTGAATCAGAAGACTATGGCATGTTAAAAAAAGAATCAGGATTTGATGTAGGAGTTACAATTGGCGACGGTCTTGGCTTTGACGGTTCCAGAGGTCTTAAAATTGACCTTGGAGCAGCAGTATCTATCAATCCTACATTTACATTTACAACTAAACCGGGAGAGCTTCATACAGGTGATTTTCTTGTTATTACAGCTAAGGTAAAAATAGAAAATTCAAGTGTTATAAAAGAAACCAAGCTTCGTCCATTATGTAAACCTATGGTTACAGTTTGGGATGATAAGGGCAAATTCCTTACAGAGAGTGATAAACCTTATTATAACAAAGATACTGATGGCTGGCAGGATTTCCAGGCTGTTAAGATGATTCCTGAAAAAGCAAATGATGAAAATAACCCTGAATATTTCAAATTGGGTGTTTCAGCATACGGTAGGTCATTTGAAAAGGGAACAGCTTATTTTGATGATATAAAAGTGGGTATCGTTAGATTTGAGCCAATGAGCACAGTTCTTATGACACCAAACTATAAGGGTATTATCAAGGGAGAAGGCGGAGTAGGCGATATTGCACTCCGTGCTTATATTAACGATAAGAGTAATTTCTATAATCACAGCAATCTTAAATATACTGCTCAGATTACAGATAATGACCACAATGTACTTCTTAAAACAGAGAGCGATGTAATAGCAGACGCTATGGACGTGTACTTTTCATCAGCTACACTTCCTATGGGCGGAGACTATTATTTAGAAAGTATTCTTACTTATAAGGATACAGGCGAAGTACTCCAGCATCAGGAATGGATGTTGCATAAAAAAGAAGCAGATTTTACAACTGTTGTAGATTTTGATAAATACGGACGAGTAGTATATAAGGGAGAACCAATGCTTCCGCTTTCTGTATACGGTAGTTCAAACTACACAGAAGAAGCCAATGATGTAATTGAAGCAGGATGCTTCGATATACTAAATAATAATGGATTCAAGTGGTACACCTTCTATAACGAAGATGCTCAGAAAATGGTTAAGGATTTAGAGGATAATGATGTAGCCATTGTTGCAGTTTTGGGTAATACCTCTATGGCATCTACCACAGGTGAGATTACAAAGAGAGCAAGCACACAGCTATCTAGACGTGGACTTACCGAGAAAAAGGTAAATAACCTCAAAGATTTGCCTAACCTGTTTGCATATTATAACTTTGACGAGCAGAATGGTCAGAGATTTGGTAGAGAATTTACCTGGATGAGAAAAATTGTAGAAAATGCCGATTTGGACCATCCAACAATATGTGCGATAGATAAGACCTTGGATAACTACCCTGGTATTTATGCATCCACATCTGACTTTTTGGGATATGATTCATATCCGATTACTGGTAATGAAGACCAGGCTATTTCCAATGTTACTAAAAAATTGGAACAAGGAAAGAAAGCAAATCCTAACAGACCGTATTATTATATTGTTCAAGGATTTTATTATGACACACGAGTTGGTGATTTGAGAGCACCAACAGAAGAAGAGTTCAGAAATATGGCTTATCAGGGAATAATAGCAGGAGCTTGTATGATTGATATGTACAGCATGACTGCTCTTGAAAAACGTCCCGATCCGACAGCATCAAAAGAAGAACTCTGGTCAAGATATACAAAGGTTTTCAAAGAGATTAACTCCTTTGAACCAATAATTATGTCTACACTTCCGGCTCCGTATTATAAAGTTGAAGGTGGCGGAGAATGGATTAAGACAATGGCAAAACGCCATGATGGCAAATCGTATTTGTTTACAGTCAATGTTGATACAGGAAAACAAACTGCAAAAATCTACTTAGAGGGAGTAAAAACAATTAAAGGCCTGTACAGCGGAAAAACCTACGAAGCAGACAAAAACGGTTGGTTTGAAGTAGACTGGGAAAAATATGAAACAGAGATTTTTGAGTTTGAGCAGGCTGATTACAAATCATCACACGCAGAACTTAAGCGTTTTGGTCTTTCAGAATGTGTAATGATTGATTCTGAAGACGAAACACCTACATTTATTGTTTCAAAAGACAAAAAAGAAGTTGAATATAACGCAGCTGTAAGCGATTATGCAAAACTTTATATTAATGGAAAAGAAAAAGAGGTTGCAGGTAAAATTAATATTGCAGGTCTTTCCAAAATTACTGTAAAGGTTGTATCTGAAGACGGTAGATTTGAAACAGTAAAAACATATAAAATCAACAGGAAATAATAAACAGTAATTTATCATTTAGCAGGAGGTATGTAAATGAAGAAAAGGATAATTTCTTTGCTTTTACTTGCAGCTATGTGCTTATCTTTGCCTGTTTCGGCAGAAGATGTAGTTGCAGAGAGTGTAGAAGAGACACCAAAGCTCCAATTTACAGATGTAAAAGAAAACACCGAAGAATATGAAGCCATTCTATATTTGGTTGAAAAAGAAATAATGAACGGCAGAAGCAAAAAGAAATTTTATCCTCAGGATAATTTAAAACGTGAGGAATTTGCTAAAATATTAACAAAAGCTTTTGAATTATCAGAAAAATCCTCAGCACCGATTTATACTGACGTACCCGCTGGTTCATGGTATGCATCATATGCAAGAACTGCAGGTTCATCAGGTTTGATACTTGGTGTATCAAACAATAAGTTTGGTGTAGGACAGACTCTTTCAAGACAGGATTTAGCTGTAATTTTAAAAAGATTTTTAGACAAAAAC
>JAZUPR010000035.1:0-6812 GCA_045605285.1 Clostridia bacterium
ACAGATTTATGAGCCTTTGCAAAACAGGTCAAATTCAGAATTGCTGCCATCCTAACGCCTTGATGACACTTACAGAATTTTTGATGGACTATGCATCAGACGAAACAAAAGAAGTCGGATTTAAAATGATAGAAAGAGAACTTTTAAAAATACCCAAGGACAAAGTAAAAGAGATTGCAAAGCAAAACATTGAGGCAATTAAAAACTCCAACAGGCGTGATTTCAGATTCTAAGGAGGTTTTTATATGACACTGAATGACACTCCGTTATCAAAAAGAATTCACATAGGAATATTTGGATGTACAAATGCAGGAAAATCGAGTGTGGTAAATGCAATTACAAATCAGAACACAGCACTTGTATCAGAGGTAAAAGGAACAACAACCGACCCTGTGATAAAATCTATGGAGCTACTCCCTCTCGGACCTGTGGCAATTATAGATACTGCGGGAATTGACGACGACGGACTACTTGGTAAAGACAGAATAGATAGGACAATGAAGATGCTTGACAAGACAGATATCGCTATTCTGATATCAGATTCAATTGTCGGTTTAAACAATTATGACAAAGATTTGATAGAACTGTTTAAGAAAAAAGAAATCAATTATCTTGTAGCATACAACAAGTGCGACCTTATAACAGACAAAAAAGATAACCTTATATATATAAGTGCAAAAACCGGAGAGGGTATAGACAGATTGAAGAGCGAAATAGCGTTACTTGTCTCATCAAAGGAAGTTCAAAAACCAATACTTTACGGTCTTGTGGAAAAAGGCGATATAGTAGTGCTTGTGACCCCCATAGACGAAGCCGCACCTAAGGGAAGATTAATTCTGCCCCAGCAGATGACCATAAGAGATTGTCTTGACCACGAAGCAATAGCCATTGTCACAAAAGAAACAGAGCTTAAAACTACTCTTGATTCATTATACAAAAAACCGAAACTCGTTATATGCGACAGTCAGGTTTTCAAAATTGTGGATGAAATTGTTCCGGATGATATACCGCTTACATCATTTTCAATACTTATGGCAAGGTACAACGGATATCTAGGGATGGCAATCGAGGGAATAAAATCTCTTGACAATCTTAAGGACAATGACAAAATATTAATTGCAGAGGGGTGCACACATCACCGCCAATGCAACGATATAGGCACAGTTAAAATTCCAAAAGGACTTAGAGCGCACACAGGGAAAACCCTTGAAATAAACACCTGTTCAGGCGGTGATTTTCCAAAGGATTTATCATCATATTCCCTTGTTGTTCACTGCGGAGGATGTATGCTCACGCCAAAAGAGGTAAAAAGCCGTATGGAATATGCGGTGTCGCACAATGTTCCTGTGACAAACTACGGAATACTCCTTGCACATATAAGCGGTATTTTAAAAAGAAGTATAGAAATGTTTATGTAAAATCAAAAAGGCTGAACAATGAATTGTTCAGCCTTTTTTTATCCCAGAAATTCTGAAACAAAGACAAACCCTATAATAATAAGAATCAATTTATCATCGCAATCCTGCGAAAGCAATATGAAAAGGACTCCGAGAAGAAGCAAATCATCTATGTATAAAGATGATAAAAATCCCCTCTGTCCTATGCTTTTTGCCGAAATTTCCAAAGATGATAAATCATCCGTTGATTTATCATCTTCCCCATCAATAACAATATCAGGCGGGCTATCTATGACAGAGTTTAAAGCTATTTCTTTATTAAGTGATTTGTTTTCCCCATAACCATCATAGTATCTCCTATACATATCGTCCCTCCTATATATCTTTTAAAAGAGATGTTAATTTTGTCAGTTTTATTATTCTTATTGCCATATCCATATTATCAGCTCTGGATTTTCTCATATAAGGCTTTAAGGCATTTAAAAGATTTATTCTTGAATCCGAGCCATCATTCATAGAGCTGACAATATTTTGAATACTGGAAAGGTCCATTTCTCCCGAATATGCATTACTCTCCCCGTCCGACTGACCCACACCGCCGGCAAATGAGCTTATAGCCTTCATCATTTCAGGATTGCTAAGAATTGCATTTAATTTATTTTGCAAATCGTCTGCCATATCTATCTTCCTCCCATAAGCTGATTTATTTTTTTGATAATATCAGGATTTTTAGAAACCATATCAAGAATTTCTTCGTTAGATGTTCTGTTTAGTTTATCAGCTATATCCTTAAGACCCATTGAACGAAGTTTTCTTTCAACCTGACTTTTATCTATATTGCCAAGATTTTTTTGCAAATCTTCCATACTTAATTTCCCTTTGGGAACATTGAAATTATTTTCATTCATAAAATCACCCTCTCCCTACATTGTATGTTTAAAATTCTCAGGAGTTGACAAATAAAAAAGATTCTTCATTAATAATGAAGAATCTTTTAATATATATTTAATAAATTTCTGTAAGAAGTCTCTTTATATCTTCTTTTGTAGGTTTTACAGGATTTGTTGCAGTACATGCATCCAAAAGTGCTCTGTCTGCCATTTTATCAATCTCTGAAAAATATTTGTATTTATCAATTCCGCATTCGGATATATTTGAAGGTATTTTCATTTCTCGAATCATAAAATTGAGCCAGTTTATAAGTGCTCTTACAGAATGGACTACATAAGGTGCACTAAGCCCCAAAGCATTTGCTATACGTCCGTATCTTGTTATGCACGGGTTACATTCATCATGTTTTTTTGTAATACTGGTAACTCCGCTATTATACTCAACAATGCTTGGCAAAAGCATGGCATTTGCCTGACCGTGAGGGATATGAAAATGTGCACCTATGGTATGGGCAATTCCATGGTTAAGTCCAAGAGAAACGCTGTTAAAAGCAAGTCCTGCAAGACATGATGCTGTATGCATCTTTTCCCTTGCAACTGTGTCGTTACAGTCTGCATAAGAGCGAAGCAGATATTCTCCGCAAAGCTCTATGGCTTTCTCTGCCAAAGCATCTGAAAAGTCGTTGTGATTTACACTTACAAAGGCTTCAATGGCGTGTGTAAGTACGTCCATACCTGTGTTTGCAGTAATATTTGCCGGAACACTTTTTACAAGCTCTGCATCAAGAATAGTCTCCACAGGGAGCATATTATTGTCTACCAAAGGATATTTACAGTTTGCCTTGGGATCGCTGATTACCGCAAAAGATGTAACCTCAGAGCCGGTGCCACTTGTGGTTGGTATTGCCACAAGAGGAAATGTATGAGATTTTGTAATCTGAGAGTAAACCATATTCATAGCTTTAGCAGAGTCAATGGCAGAGCCACCACCCAAAGCTATCATTGCCTCAGGATTATATTCCGATATTACCTTTACACCGAGGGAAATCTTATCTATCGGAGGATCAGGAACAACATCTGTAAAAAGTCTGTATTCTATATTTCCTTTGTCAAGTCTGTCTGTAATATTTTTTAACATTCCATTCTGTGCTATAAACGGGTCTGTAACCACGAGCACCTTTTTGTATGAAAGAGATATTAATCTGTCAAGAGCATTTTCGCCAAAGTTGATTGTAGTTTTAATTGTAAACTGTTCCATAGGATAATTTCCTTACTATATAGTAATTTTTGTTTGTTAATTATATCACAATACACTATATATTGCAATACCCGAACCAAAAAATAAAGATTTTATTGATAAATTATATTGATTTTTTACTTAAAACCCCTCAAAGCCTTGTTTTATGCATATTATAAAAAATATCAAAATATAGTATTTTTTTGTTGACTTTTGCACAATATATGGTATAATTAGATGTAGGTAGGAAAATTAAAGAATGGCATATTTACAAAAACAGCCTGAATTTGGCATATTTCTTTATACTCAGCCAATTCGGGCGTTTTTTGCCGATAAATAATTAGGTTCAGGGGGATTTTTTATGAAGATTATTAAAAGAAGCGGCTCAGAAGCTACCTTTGATATAACCAAAATCATAGTAGCTATAACAAAAGCAAATAACAGTGTTCCTGAAAAAGCAAGACTTACACAGGAACAAATACTGGAAATATCAAACAAGGTTTCAGATATCTGTAAAAATGCTACCCGTGCCCTGAATGTCGAAGAAATTCAGGACCTTGTGGAAAACGAAATTATGGATAAAAAAGCCTTTACTGTTGCACGTTCATATATTACATACAGATACAACCGTGCTCTTGTTCGAAAAACCAACACAACAGATGACCAGATTCTCTCACTTATAGAGTGCAACAACGAGGAAGTAAAACAGGAAAACTCAAACAAAAATCCAACTGTAAACAGTGTTCAGCGTGACTACATGGCTGGAGAAATCAGTAAAGATATAACCAAAAGAATTCTTCTTCCTCCTGAAATTACAAAAGCACACGAGGAAGGACTTATACATTTTCACGATGCTGACTACTTTGCTCAGCACATGCACAACTGTGACCTTGTAAACCTTGAAGATATGCTTCAAAACGGTACTGTTATTTCAGGAACTATGATTGAGACTCCTCACAGTTTCTCCACAGCCTGCAATATAGCAACACAGATTATTGCACAGGTTGCATCCTCACAATACGGCGGACAGAGCATATCCCTCACTCATCTTGCACCGTTTGTAGATGTCAGCAGAAAGAAAATACGAAAAGATGTTGAAGTGGAAATTGCAGAAATGAATGCAGCTCCCTCTGAAGAGGTAGTTTCCAACATTGTAGAAAAAAGACTTCGTGCCGAAATAGAAAAAGGATGCCAGATGATACAGTATCAGGTTGTCACACTTATGACAACAAACGGTCAGGCTCCATTTGTAACAGTATTTATGTATCTTAACGAGGCAAAAGACCCACAGACAAAGCACGACCTGGCTATGATTATAGAAGAAATGCTGCGTCAGAGAATCATCGGTGTTAAAAACGAAGCGGGAGTGTGGATAACACCTGCTTTTCCAAAGCTTATTTATGTTCTGGAAGAAGACAACATCCACGAGGATTCAAAATACTACTATCTGACAAAACTTGCTGCAAAATGTACAGCAAAAAGAATGGTGCCCGATTACATCTCAGAAAAGATGATGCTTGAGCTTAAAATTGACAAAAACGGCGAGGGTCATTGCTACACCTGTATGGGATGCCGTTCATTCCTTACACCTTATGTTGACCCCGAGACAAACAAGCCAAAATATTACGGAAGATTTAACCAGGGTGTTGTAACAATCAACCTACCCGACATAGCTCTTTCATCAGGAGGAGATATGGACAAATTCTGGAAGATATTTGACGAGAGACTTGAAATATGCTATCAGGCTCTTATGTGTCGTCACAACAGGCTCAAAGGAACACTCAGCGATGCCGCACCTATTCTTTGGCAGTACGGTGCTCTCGCAAGACTGAAAAAAGGCGAAAAAATTGACAAGCTTCTCTATGGCGGATATTCTACAATTTCCCTTGGATATGCAGGACTTTATGAGTGTGTGAAATACATGACTGGAAAATCACATACAGACCCTACAGCTACACCATTCGCACTCAACGTCATGGAATATCTCAACGCCGCAACAAAGAGATGGAAAGAGAAGGAAAACATTGATTTCAGTATATACGGAACACCGCTTGAATCAACAACATACAAATTTTCAAAATGTCTGCAGAAGCGTTTTGGTATAATTCCGGGAATTACTGACAAAAACTATATAACAAACAGCTATCATGTACATGTGTCAGAGCCTATTGATGCTTTTGAAAAACTTTCTTTTGAATCACAGTTCCAGCAGCTTTCTCCGGGCGGTGCAATAAGCTATGTGGAAGTTCCTAATATGCAAAACAACCTTAAGGCTGTACTTTCTGTTATGAAATTTATATACGATAACATTATGTACGCTGAGCTTAACACCAAGTCAGACTACTGTCAGGTGTGCGGATACGATGGTGAAATAATAATTGAAAACGACGAAAGCAACAAACTTATATGGAAATGTCCTAACTGCGGCAACACAGACCAGACAAAAATGAATGTTGCAAGAAGAACCTGCGGATATATTGGTACTCAGTACTGGAATCAGGGACGTACACAGGAGATAAAGGACAGAGTTCTTCACCTTTAAAATCTAAGGAGAGTGCAAGAGAGTGAACTACGGTGAAATCAAAAAAAATGATATTGCAAACGGAATAGGTGTCAGGGTTTCACTATTTGTATCAGGATGCACTCACAGATGCAAGAACTGTTTTAATCAACAGACCTGGGACTTCAACTTTGGTAAGCCTTTTACAGAAGAGACCGAAGACGAGATTATAAAAGCTCTTTCCCCCGAATGGGTAGACGGTCTTACTGTACTTGGCGGAGAACCTTTTGAGCCATCAAACCAGAGAGCACTTTTGCCATTTATAAAAAAAGTGAGGAAAATGCTCCCCCAAAAAACAATATGGTTTTACTCGGGCTACACTTACGAAGAATTACGGGGAAAAAGCAGAGCAAGATGCGAGGTTACAGATGAAATTCTATCTCTCACAGATGTGCTTGTGGACGGAGAATTTGTAGAGGAGCTAAAAAACATATCCCTACAATTTCGAGGTTCTGAAAACCAAAGGATAATAGATGTGCCGGAAACTTTAGAAAAAAACGAAATTATTACAAAAGAATTCTAACAAAAAAGGATGTAAAACTGCTTGTTTTACATCCTTTTTTAAAAAATAATTATTTACTTTAAATGGAAAATATGATATTATTTTTAATATATTACAAACTTTGGAGGTATGAAAAGTGGATTTTCTTTATTCAAATCTTGCCGACATTACTTGGCAGATGGTTGTTATGTGGATTATTGGCGGAGTGCTTATATATCTCGCTATT
>JAZUPR010000036.1:0-8135 GCA_045605285.1 Clostridia bacterium
CTTGAGAAAAGATTTTACTGAAATAAGCAATAATAAATATTTTCTGAGCCTTAAGGATTTATGTCTTGTTGATGATGTGGACAAGCTAAGAAATATAGGTGTTTCATCTCTTAAAATTGAAGGCAGAATGAAAAATGAAGAGTATGTTGCAATAGTAACATCTATGTATGACAAATATAGAAACAATTCAAATGTAAAATCTGACGATTTGTCTATGTTGGAAAATATATTTTCCAGAAATGGTTTTACAAAAGGATATGTAAAAGGTAACACCGGAGCACATATGCTCAATATCGACAGAAACAATGACAATGTATATAAATCTATTAATCAAGATGTTTTAAATTATGCAGAAAAATTGAAAAACAACAAAAAGACAATAGGAATTGATGTGGTTGTTAAAATTACTGCAAATGAAAAAGCTTCTGTATCGTTTACCTGCAATGGTCATACTGCCACAAGTGAAAGCGATGAAACAGTAAAACTTGCCATAAAGACACCTACCGATAAAGACAGAATCGTTTTACAGATTTCAAAACTTGGCGGAACACCTTTTCATATAAGTAGTTTGTCCTGCGATGTAGATGACAACATAAATATTCCCATAAGTCAGATTAATGAATTGCGTAGAAATTGTGTAGATAATCTTTGTACAAAAATCACAGAGAGTTTTAAGAGAAAATCCAATGCACAATTTGAAATTCCTCAAGCATTGTCATCATCAGAACAACCCCGCTTTAGTGCATCTGTAAAAAATTACGATCAGGCTATGGCAGCCTTTGATGCTGGATTTTCGAGAATTTACATCGACATAGACATTTACAAAAAAAATAAAGATTTTTTTGATATGCATAAAGATGAGTTTTTCTTAAGACTTCCTGTTGTAATGCGTGATGGTATTGATTATGATTTGGATTTGTGTAATCTGAATAATTTTTGTATATCAAATATATCTCAGGCCAATGAGTTTTCAGAAAAAAATCTACATGCTGATTACCACATGAATATCTGCAATTCTCTTTCAGTAAATGTTTTAAAAGATATGGGAGTAGAGAGTTTTTGTGCTTCGTTGGAATTAACCTTAGAACAAATAAAAGATATTTCACCTCAAATTCCAATGGAAATTCTTGTTTACGGTAGAGTGCCACTTATGAATGTACGCAATTGTATATATAAAAGCAGCGGCGGAAAATGTAAATTTAATGATGAATATTTTTATATAAGAGACAGGAAGGACAAACTGTTTCCTGTTATGACAAATTGCCTCTCTTGCACAAATACTATTTACAATAGTGTTCCTGTGTATATGGGAGATAAAATGAATTTATTTAAAAAAATGAATATTTCATTACTCAGATTTGATTTTACAATTGAATCACCAGAGGAAATTTCAAAAATTAAGACCATGTATGATACGGAAGAAAAATATATGTCCGGAGATTTTACAAGAGGTCATTTTTTCCGTGGTATAGAATAAAAAACGAAAGGGTTGTATTTATGAGCAAGATTGATGTAAAAATTAAGCTTTTGGAAAATAATAAAGAAAAGAAACTGCCTTTTTATGCTACAGAGGGTTCTGCAGGTATGGATCTTATTGCCTGTATTGATGAAGATATAGTCCTTCCTCCTCTTGGCAGAGCACTTGTGCCCACAGGAATTGCAATAGAAATTCCCGGACCTGAGTTCGGAGCATTTGTATTTGCAAGGAGCGGGCTTGCTATTAAAAAAGGCATTACACTTGCAAACTGCGTTGGCGTAATAGATAGCGATTATACCGGAGAAATTAAAGTTGGTCTTATAAATATGAGCAACGAAGAGTTTGTGGTTACAAACGGTGAAAGAATAGCACAGCTTGTAATAATGCCGGTTAATCAGGCAAATCTTGTGGTTGTTGATGAGCTTGATAAAACAGAAAGAGGAGCAGGTGGTTTCGGGTCCACCGGAAATAAATAATGTATAACTATATACTTGCATCAAAATCCCCCAGACGAAAAGAATTGCTTAAAAATATTGGCATGATTTTTGATGTTATTGAATCGGATTTTGATGAAAACACCATTCCTAAGGATATAGAACCAAAATTATATGTTCAGGAACTTGCATTGGGGAAAGCTACTTCGCTTTTAAAAAGTGCTCCGCGAAAAACGCTTGTTATAGGTGCAGATACGGTGGTTTGTATTGATAATAAAATTCTTGGAAAACCATCAGATAGAAATGAAGCAATAAATATGCTTAAAATGCTTAGCGGGAAAGTTCATCAAGTTTATACAGGCGTGTGTGTGGCAAGAACAGATGATGGAAAAATTATATCTTCCTATGAAAAAACAGATGTATATTTTGATGAAATAAGCGAAAAAGATATTGAACATTACATTGACAAATTTTCTGTTCTTGACAAGGCAGGTGCGTATGGCATACAAGAATATGCAGGTGTATTTGTAAAAAAGATTGACGGAGATTATTTTAATATAGTTGGATTACCCGTGCATTTGTTGCACAAGATAATAAATAGTGAGTTTGGAGAGGAGTAATTGTAATGCCGAGAAAAGATATAGGAATTGATTTGGGTACAGCAAACACATTAGTATATGTAAAATCTATAGGAATTGTAGTAAATGAGCCTAGTGTTGTTGCTATAAATAAAGATACAGGTGAGGTCCTTGAGGTGGGTAATGCTGCAAAAGAAATGCTTGGCAGAACACCCGGAAATATCATAGCAATCCGCCCTTTAAAAGACGGTGTTATAGCAGATTTTGATGTTACACAGGCGATGCTGAAATATTTTATTTCAGCTGCTAATCAGGGACATAGTCTTCTTAAACCAAGAGTTATCATTTGTGTACCATCAGGTGTTACTGAGGTTGAAAAAAGAGCTGTTGAAGAGGCTGCACTTACAGCAGGTGCAAAGGAAGTATTTATAATAGAAGAACCAATGGCTGCAGCAATTGGTGCCGGATTGCCTGTAGAAGAGCCCACCGGAAGTATGGTTGTTGATATTGGCGGAGGCACAAGTGAAGTTGCTGTCATATCTCTTGGCGGAATAGTGGTAAGCAAATCAATAAGAATTGCAGGAAACGATTTTGATGAAGCAATATCAAACTATATAAAACGTAATTTTAATCTTATGATTGGCGAGAGAACTGCTGAAAAACTTAAAATCAATATTGGCTCTGTTTCTGAAGAGAGAGATGAAAAATACGAAGAAATAAGCGGGAGAGACCTTATGACAGGACTTCCAAAAAACATTACTGTGTGTACAACAGATATTGCAAATGCTCTCAGAGAATCTATAGAACAGCTTATTTTTTCTATTAAAACAACCCTTGAGCAGACACCTCCTGAACTTGCTGCAGATATAATGGACAGAGGCATTACTCTTGCCGGTGGCGGTGCACTTTTGCATGGGCTTGATACACAGATTTCAAATCAGACTGGTATGCCGGTGCATATAGCAGAAGATCCACTTGATTGTGTTGCTCTTGGTACCGGTGCTGTTCTTGAAAATATGGATGAGCTTAGAAATGTAATGATTAATGCTCGAAGAGGATAATTTATGTATTTTTTTCAAAAGAATAAATTTAAGTTAATAATTGCCGCAATAACTTTTCTGCTTGTAATTGTTATGGTAGTATCGGGGTCGGGAAGTGGAAAGATTTTTTTCGTCAGCGATGCTGTCAATTTTATAACATCACCGTTTCAAAAGGTTTTTAATGGAATATACACAGGTGTTACAGGGATATTTAACACCCTTGAATCAAACAAAAACTATGCTCGTGAAAATGAAGAATTGAGGAAGGTTATCTCCACCCTGGAAGACCAAGTGAGAAAAAATGATTCGCTTGTAATAGAAAATAATCGATTAAGACAGATGCTGGAGCTTTCGCAAAAAGATTCTGACAGAGAATATATAGCAGCTGATATAGTTGCCTATGATCTGACAAACTGGTCAAAGACCATTACTTTAAATAAAGGGCTTGTTCATGGTGTTACTAAAAATTGTGTAGTTGTTACACCAAATGGATTGGTTGGATATGTGTATGCAGTTGGTCGTACCTGGTCTAAAGTTGTAACTATTGTAGATAGTTCTGTATCTGTAGGTGCCAAAATCACTAGACTTAATATTAGTGCAGTTGTAAGCGGTGATGTGGCTTTGTACGATGAGAACAAGTGCTATATGAAGTACCTTAACAGAGATATAAATGTTGAATTAGGAGATTATGCTGTCACATCAGGGAAAAATGGTATATATCCTGAGGGTTTGTATATTGGAAAGATTGTTGAATTAAATGACGATATTTCGGGTCTTTCTCAAGAGGCTGTTGTTGAACCCGGGGTTGATTTTGATGATTTGTCTGAAGTAATGATAATTAAAAAATAGGAATTTTGATATGAAGAAAATTGTAACATACATTTTTTTAATAGTTTTGCTGGTATTGCAAAGTTCTTTGTGTAAAAACATAGAGATTTTACATATAATGCCAAATTTAATTTTGGTTTTTGTTGTTTGCTACAGCATGTATTCAGAACCTGTTATGGCAACAATTTTTGGTATAGTTTCGGGAATATTAATGGATGTATTTCAGGCACAGAATATGGGATTTAACTCTATTGTGCTTATGTATCTGGCACTTAGTCTTTCATGTATGACATCTGGATATATACGAAGCAACATCTGGACAGTTTTGGTTTTTACGGCTGTGTCAACTGTTGTTTGTGAGGGCTTGTATACATTCCTGACTCTCTTTATATTTGGCAAAATAACTTTTTTTCAGTTGTTTGCAGATATTCTGTTAGAATCTGTTTACAACACGGCTATTGCAATTCCTGTTAGCTTTTTTGCTAAATATTTGGCTGAGGATGAAGTAAGGAGTTTTTAAATTGTACGTAATTTTTCAAAATAAAAGATTCATATTGAATATTTTTGTTATTTTGCTTTTCTGTGCAATATTTTTTCGTTTGGTAAAATTGCAGGTAGTAAAAGGCGAAGACTATAGAGAACAATCTGAAAACAGATTAACATCACAGGAAATTATTGAAGCACCCAGAGGGCTTATAATGGATAGAAACGGCAAACCGCTTGTCACAAACAAACAGGGATTTGCTGTTGAAATATATAAAAGCGGCATATCTGGCGACGAGCTGAACGATGTAATATTAAAGCTTACAAGTCTTTTTAATTTATCGGGCGAAAAATATGCAGATTCCCTTCCTATAGAAAAAGATAATTCAGACTTTAAATATAAATCATATGATGGCGAAGAAAGACAAAAGAAAATTTTGTCATTTATAAAGTCTATAGGAGGCGGAGAAAATTATTCTCCTCTTGACTGTGTAAAGCTACTTTCAAAAAAATATAAAATAGATAACCGCTATTCGGATGCCCAACTCAGAACAATTGTTGGGGTAAGATATGAAATGGAACAAAGAGGTTTTAGCGTTTCAGTTCCTTTCACCATTGCCAACGGAGTATCACTTGATACTGTATCAAAAATAGAAGAAAATTCACAAACATATAAAAATGTGAGAGTTATTACCAAACCCGTCAGAGAGTATACCTATAAAGGTGTTGCATCCCATCTTCTTGGAAGAGTAGGAATAATTTATAAAGAAGAATATGAGGCTCTTAAAAGTTCCAATTATGGAATGAATGATATGATTGGGAAAGACGGACTGGAAAAGAAACTGGAAAAATATCTTAAAGGTGTAAATGGTATAAAAAATACCCTGCAAACTATTGATGAAACAGGCTTTCAGACAACAGATATACCTGCTAAATCCGGAAATAATGTCATATTGACAATAGATATTGAATTACAAAAGACTGCGGAAAAAGCACTGAGCGATACCATTGCCCAGATAAAAAGAAATGGTCTTACAAAGAAAAATAATGTTGGACTTGATGTGGGCGGCGGTGCAGTTGTAGTAACTGATGTCAATTCCGGTGAAATACTTGCATTGGCAAACTATCCCACATATAATATAGAAACATTCGATGATGATTATGATAGCTTGTTGAACAATAAGCTTAATCCAATGTTTAACAGGGCAATAAGCGGTATATATGCTCCCGGTTCTGTTTTCAAAATACTTACATCTATTGCTGCTCTTGAAGAAAAAGCCATAACAAAAAATGAGGTTATTGAAGATAAGGGAGTATATGAATATTATGATAAAAAATTCAACTGCTGGATTTGGACAGAATCAAGGGATACTCATGGAAGAGTAACAGTTGAGACAGCTATACAGAACTCCTGTAATTACTTTTTTTACGAGGTTGGTAAAAGACTTGGTCAGCAGAAGATGTATAAATACGGAAAAGAGTTTGGTCTTGGTGAGATAACAGGAATAGAACTTGATGGTGAGTCCAAGGGAGTACTTGCAAATTCAGAATATAAAAAAGTTAATTTTGATACTCCTTGGTATCCGGGTGATGACCTGCAGATGGCAATTGGTCAGTCATATAACCTTTTTACACCTGTGCAGATTTCCAACTATATTGCAACATTTGCCAATGGCGGTACAAGATATAAACCTCACCTGACAAAAAATATTCGCAATAAATATACAGGCGAAACTCTTGTTTCTGATGAACCTATAATACTTAATAAGGTAGAGATGAGTGATGAGACTTATAAGACCGTAACCCATGGTATGCGTCTTGTTTCAGAGCAGGATGGAACAGCGTCAATCTTTGCTGATTTCCCGGTTGAGGTGTGTTCTAAAACCGGTTCTGCACAGGTATCTAAAGGTTCTGCAAATGGTGTTTTTGCATCTTATGCACCATATAAAAATCCTCAGATCTCTGTCGCTATAGTGGTTGAAAATGCAGGCTCAGGTGCAGCACTTGCACCTATTGCAAAAACTATATATGAAAAATATTTTGATTTGTTTGGAGAAAACGAATCTCCGGATAAAGATTCAGAATTGAAAAATGTCCTTATAAAATAATTTACTCAGGAGCGATATTATGATAATCATCGGTGTTACATCGCCAAAAGGCGGGGATGGAGCAACATTTGTTTGCGCAAATATAGCATATATGCTTTCTCTAAAAGAAAAAACATGCTTGTGTGTTGATATGAATGCTGAAAAAAGAAATCTTGATTTGCTTTTTGGAACTTCTGATAGTTTTGTTTTTAACTTAAATGATGTGTGTGAAAATAGTTGCTCTGTTCAAGAGGCTATTGTTAAAAATTTGTATGGATTAAAACTGGATTTTATTACATCATCTCAGACAAAATCTTACACAAAACCACAGTATGTAAAGGCTTTTGACATTCTAAAATCTCAGGCTCAATATGATTATGTTATAGTTGATTTACCAGATTATATGATTGATGATATATATGATTATATAGATATGCTTCTTTTGGTATCATCAACTGGTGAATCTTCAGTAAGATGTCTTGAAAAACGAGCATATAATCTTAAATCTTGCGAGAATGTATATATAGTTGCAAATAAAATTATACCTGAGTTGATTTCAAACAATATATGTGTAAATATAGACGATATGTGTGATAGAATAGGAATAAAACCTATGGGAATTATTCCTTTTGAACCTGAAGTTATTATCTATGAAAAAAGGGGTATACCGTCAAGTTCATCACATATACTCCTTAGCAGTAAAGCGATATATAATATAACAGAACGAATTCTTGGTAATAGAGTAAATGCATTAGATTTTAATTATAAATCTATTCATTATAAAAACATTAAAAAACACTTAAGGCAGGAGGCAGAGTAAATGAATATTGCGTTGATAGCTCATGACAAGAAAAAAGAACTTATGGTGCAGTTTTGCATTGCATATAAGGGAATATTTGAAAAACATAATATTATAGCTACCGGCACAACAGGTGGTTTGATTTATGATGCAACAGGATTGAATGTACATAAATTTCTATCTGGTTCACAGGGTGGAGATCAGCAGATTGGTGCCAGAATTGCCTATAATGAAATTGATCTTGTTTTGTTTTTCAGAGACCCTCTAAATCCAAACATTAATGAACCTGAAGTAGCTTCTATTATGAAGCTGTGTGATATATATAATATACCACTTGCTACAAATGTTGCAACAGCTGAAGTTCTCATACATGGTTTGGCAAGGGGAGACCTTGACTGGAGAGATATAG
>JAZUPR010000037.1:0-8616 GCA_045605285.1 Clostridia bacterium
CCCCTGCCTACTCTTCCCCTGAGCTGATGAAGCTGTGAAAGTCCGAATCTTTCGGCATTTTCTATAACAATTACTGTGGAATTTGGCACATCCACCCCAACTTCTATAACCGTGGTGGACACTATAAGGTCAAGTTCATGATTTTTAAACCTTGACATAATGTCATCTTTTTCTGATGGTTTCATTTTTCCGTGAAGAAGACCGACACGGTATCCCGAAAGGATTTTTTCTCTTAATTCTTCAACAAGCTCTGTACTTGATTGTGCATCAATAGCATCTGATTTTTCAACAAGTGGACACACAACATAGCATTGTTTTCCCTCATCAAGATGCTTTCTGACAAATGAATAGACGCGGTCTCTCATCGTTGAATCAACACAGTATGTGTCAATGCCCTGTCTGCCTTTTGGAAGAGTATTGATAACAGAAACATCCAAATCTCCGTACAAAATAAGAGACAGGGTTCGGGGGATTGGTGTTGCACTCATTACAAGCACATGAGGAGATTGTCCCTTTTCAAAAAGACGAGCTCTCTGATTTACTCCAAAACGATGCTGCTCATCGGTGATACAAAGAGCAAGATTTGAAAACTCAACATTCCCCTCAATAAGAGCGTGAGTTCCCACTACGACATCATACAATCCTGCTTTAATATCTGCCAGAATTTGCTTTTTATTAGAAGTAGAGCTGGTTAAAAGTGCAACAGAAATATCATCACCAAAAAAGCCTTTCAGCGTATTATAATGCTGTGTCGCAAGGATTTCTGTGGGTGCCATCATAGCAGACTGAAATCCATTTTTAAACGCTGCATACATAGCACAGGCTGCAACGACAGTTTTACCGCTGCCTACATCACCCTGGAGCAATCTATTCATAGATTTTCCAGACATCATATCAGAGCAAATCTCATTGACAACAGCTTTTTGTGAGTCGGTAAGCTCAAAAGGAAGACTTTTTGCAAAATCTGATATGCAAGATGTGTTTTTTATTACTATTCCGCTATCATTATCCCTTCTGGACCTTAAAAACATGAGAGATAGCTGAAGAACAAAAAGCTCTTCGAAAATGAGTCTCTTTCTTGCTAAAGAAAGAGATTTATCATCTGACGGATTGTGCATCTGTCTTATGGCTTCATCAATACCCATAAGATTATATTTTTTTATAATTGACTCTGGGAGAGCATCTATAAGCACATCTACTGCACAAAGAGCCTCGTTTACTGCACTCCTTATGGCACTCTGATTAAGACCATTCACAGCGTGATATACTGGCAGAATTACACCTGTACTCTTACTGTCTGATGCAACTTCATAAGATTTCATTTCAAATTCTCTTCGCCCGTATGCATTTACACATTTGCCGTAAAAGACGTATTCGGTATCAGAATCAAACGAAATTTTATAAAATGGCGACGAAAACCACTTGATATTTATAACCCCTGATGAATCTGCAACAGGAAGAGAGTATAAGGCAATATTTCGCCTGATATTTTTCTTTTGAAGTTTCCCCTTTGGATAAACCTTTATACAACACATTTCATCTACGGGGCAAGTCATTATTTTATAGAATTTACGCCTGTCCTCATAATCGTGAGGAAAAAAATATAACAAATCCCACACACAATTAATTCCAAGCTTAGCAAAAAGAGCTGACTTTTTTTCGCCAACTCCTTTTAATACATTTAATTCAGAATTTAAAAGACTTACATATTTACCAAATTCCATAACATCTACTCTATTGATATAAAATAATCATAAACCGGCTGACCGCCATAGCTTACGCTGAAATCTACATCAGGATAAAGTTCCTCTGCCTCATCCGCAAGATTCTGTGCCTCTTCTTCTGACACATCGCATCCGTAAAAAAGACTTACAAGGCAGGTG
Source organism: Clostridia bacterium (assembly GCA_045605285.1). GTDB lineage: Bacteria > Bacillota > Clostridia > UMGS1810 > UMGS1810 > RGIG4708. The sequence goes on from JAZUPR010000037.1 coordinate 1,884, forward strand.
TCGTCTGTAACATTTGACTTAATAATATTCATAACAGAATCGTGGGCAGTCTTATCTACAAATCGGATTTTGCCCTCAACTATGCCGAGAATATCACCTTTTACAATCTCTTTGTCGTCAATGACAGTATCTCTTACCGCATAGGTTATCTGTGCACTTACTGCAGAATCCTTTGCTTCATTCATAGCCTCAGACAAGCTGTCAGGTGTCATTTCTTCATTATAAACAAGCATACAGGAAATGGCCTGAGTAACGCTTTTTGTAGGAATTACGATAATGTTTTTTTCTGATATTTCTCTTGCTTGTTCTGCAGCCATAATAATATTTTTGTTATTAGGAAAAACAACTATGTTTTCTGCATTCAGATTGCCAATAGAGCTTAAAATATCATCTGTGCTCGGGTTCATAGTCTGTCCGCCTGAAATGATTACATCTATGCCAAGCTTGGTAAATGTATCGGCAATTCCGTCACCTGCAGATACTGCAGCAAAAGCATACTTTTTAGCAGGGAGAGATTCTTCTTTTTTAGGCAATTTATCCTTGCTCTCCTTGATAATATTATTATGCTGAATTTTCATATTTTCAATTTTTACACTTGAAAGTTCGCCGAGCTTTAATGCTTCGCAAAGAACAACATCAGGCTGATTTGTATGGATATGAACCTTGACAATTTCATCATCGTCAACGATAACCATGCTGTCACCTATCATTTCGATGGTAGTTTTAAATTTAAAGGAATTCACATTGGAATCCTTTTTTTCGATAATACATTCTGTACAATAACAAAATTTTATATCTACATCTGTGGTTTCAACAGCCTCATCTGAAACCGAAACTCCGTCTGTTTCATTTCTTTCTATTACGTTACCTGTCTTTAAAAATTCTAATGCACCCTCAACAAGATACATGAGTCCCTGACCGCCGGAATCAACAACTCCGGCCTGTGCAAGCTGCGGAAGCATCTGAGGAGTCTTGGAAAGAGCAAGATTTCCGGCATCTATAATATAGCCCATAAATTCTTCTGCACTATCAAACTCAGCTACTTTTTCACGGGCAGCCTCAGCCATACATCTTGCAACGGTAAGAATAGTACCCTCTGTTGGTTTCATTACAGCTCTGTATGCACTTTCTGCAGCGGAGCTGAAAGCTTTTTCCATAGCATTGCAATCTACAGCCTCAACACCCACAAGAGCTTTTTGCATACCCCTTATAAGCTGAGAAAGTATAACGCCAGAATTACCCCTTGCACCGCGCAGAGCTGAATTTGCAAGAATTTTTGTTATCTCTTCTATAGACTTTCCCTCATAGTCACTCATATTTTTTACACATGAGGAAATAGTCATAGACATATTAGACCCCGTGTCTCCGTCAGGCACAGGAAAAACATTCATATTGTCAACTTCCTGTCTGTGATTGCACAAGTTATTGGCTGCAGACAGAATCATATTCGCAAAAGCACGATTGTCTATTTTATTTATCAACAAAGACACCTCATTCCTGTACTCTGAATCCTTCAACGCATACATTTACATTTGTAACGTCGAGACCTGTCATATAGTTCACCTGATATTTAACATTGTTAATAATACTGTTACAGATAGCATTTATATTAACTCCGTACTGAATTATCACGTGTATATCTATAGATATTTTCTTATCGTCAACAGTTACTTTTATACCTTTTGTAATGCTGTCTCTTTTAAGTAATGATGCATACTCGTCAGATTTTGAACGATATGCCATGCCCACAACACCGTAGCAACCAGTGGCAATAATTCCGGCTATTTTTGATATTACCTCTGTCTCAATAGTTATTGAACCCTTTGCTAAATCAAAACTTACATTTGCCATTTCAGTCATCCTTTCTGATTACAAATTAATAACATTTACACCTTCTGTCTCAGACAGAATCTCTAGTTCTCTGCCATGACAAGTACTGAAAATCACCTGTCTACCCTTTGCCGAATAGTCGACAAGAAATTTTAAGGCTATTTTCACTCTCTCATCATCGAGCGATGCAAAACAATCATCAAGAAAAACAGTATGTTTTTCACCTTTTTCCAATATATCGCAGAGTGCAAGTCTTAAAGAAATATACATAAGCTCAAGAGTAGCCCTGCTATAGTAAAGAGAGCTTTTATACTCATACGCCTCTTTTATCTTGATGTCAAAGCTATCTGTAACAATAACATCGTCGTATTTATTTCCTGTAAGACCCGAAAAAATCTCTGATGCTCTTTTATTCAGTTCGGGTGCAAAGACATTTTTCATCTGGTCATAGGAAACATCGAGAATATCTTTAGCTTTATAAAATACTTTTAATTTATTCTCAAGTTCTGTCTTCTCCTGCTCAAGGCAATCAATCTCTGAGCAGATATCGTCATAGCTATATTCCTCATCAATTTTTGATTCTACAGCACCAAGTTCTTTTAAAATCCGAGATTTTTCATCATCGGCTGAAAAATCAGCATATCTAATATCTATGTTATAATCTCGTACATATCTTTCTGAACGCAAAATACGTTTTTTAAGTCTTGAATTTCTGATTGCACCTATAACAACAAAAAGTAGACTTAACGCTGACAAGCCATATCCTGCAAATACTATTTCAAAGGGTACTGCATTTGCAACAAAAAGAATGGTTGTGCACACAAGGAGTACTGCAAATATCAAAATCCTCTGAAGTTGATTTCCCTTTGATGTCTCATATTTTTCTTTCAGTTTATCATAATTTTCATTTTTATGTGATTTTTCTTTCTCTTCTGACGTATGGTCATTACTGAGATTTATATCACCAAGCTTTTCAGTCAAGGTGTCTTTTTTCTCAGAAAGCTCATCGAGAACATTTAATCTTTGCTTAAGCTCAGATATTTCCGAAATTTTTTCTTCTATATCTTTTGTGGTTCTTTTTATATCAGAATTTATTTTTGAGCCAATCTCATCGTGAGAAAAGTCCTCATCGCAACTTCCCGAAAGATTTGAAAGTCTTTTAAGAATATCGTCTCCCCTGTCACATGTAAACGAACCTGATACTGCAGAGAGAAAATATGTTCTCAAAAACGCAGATTCATTGAGACTATATATCTGTTCGCCAAGAGGTGCTCCGTCAAAAGCACTTTCTCCTGTGACAGTATTTATTACTTTTCCTTCTTTTTTTATTCCTGCTGATCTTGAAACTGTGTAATTTGAACCCAAGGTTTCAAAATCCATGCTTCCATAAACGGAAGTATTATCCCAAGGCATATATTTCTCTTCCTGAGTAAGAGATGTGGAAGTTCTTCTTCCGTGGAAGGAATAAAGCATATATCTGATAAAAGCAAAAAGTGTAGATTTTCCGCTTTCATTATTTCCGTATATTACATTAAGGCCATCAGAGAGAAAAAAACTTCTGTCCTTTATATTACCAAAGGAGGCCACAGACATTTTCTTTATCTTCATATTCTATCTACCTCCGTTGTCAATAAGCTCAAATATGTAGTCTGATGCACTGCATACAATATCGACATCTGTTTCAGAGCAATTTTCCAGTTCTTTTAAAACATTTTTCGCTACGTGCCCTCTGAGAGTAGGCTCTTCGGATATTGCATCAAGATTATAATTTCTTCTGGTGTGATTTTCTGCTTTTACATAAAATGCCTCAAGAGAATTTTCAACAACCTTTACATCAGCATCAACGCCATCGGCCAAAACACCTGTAAGATTTATTTTATAAAGGTCATCCCTGTTTTCAACCACCTTTGACACCTCGTGGCAGATATCTGACAGAGAACACATGCCTGACACGTCAACGTCTATCTCATTATATTTTCTCATGGCGGTTTTCTGCAGTGACAATCTGCAAAATCCCTTGCCTACTTTTCCGTATATGACTCCCTTTTCTCCGCATTCATCAAAACCATGAGGTTCATGAACTCCGCAGTATGCATAATAGGTTTTTCCTGCAAGTTTTATACCGCTATAATCGTGAGTATGTCCCAAAGCCACGTAGTCAAAGCCGCTCTTTTCAATTTGTTCTTGTGTAACGGGGTTATATTTACTCTCACCATTTTTAGATACAACATCTGCATGGAGCAAGAGAATATTTATATAGTCATCATCTATAACGCTAAAATTTTCTATTAATGATTCATATTCATTTTTTGACGAAAAACTCATTCCGTATACTCGGGTTTTAAGGTCTTCGAGCTCCATATATTCCGCTTTATCAGAAAATATGACAACATTTCCCGGAAGAGATTTGACAAGTTCCTCTCCTTGAGGACTGTGATAGGAATCATGATTTCCCAAGGAAACAAAAAAAGTTTTATCAGGATATGATGAAAAAACACCTGACAAAAAGTTAATCGTATCCTTTGTATATCTATTGTTATCAAGTATATCGCCTGCAACAAGAACTATATCAGCCTCGTTATGCATCTCAAGAGCCCTCTTAAAAGACATCTTAAGTTCATTTCGACGCAGTTTGCTCTTTTCAAGAGAAAGATTGGAAAATCTGCAATCAAGATGCAAATCCCCTGTGTGAAGTATATTAACAGTTCCCACTATGGCAACCCCCTTAATGCTTACAAAACTACATCATATATTCTACCAAAAAAACGCATCATTGTCAACCTGTTACAACACCAGCGTAATAATATAAGACATAACCGGAAGAGTAAGAATTGAAACCAATGTGGATATAGAAACTATCTGTGACGGATAAACCGCATTTATATTAAAGCGTTCGGCAAAAATTGCACCAACAGCCGCACTTGGACACGCCGCAGAAAGTATTATGCTGGCACCCATAAATTCATCTACAGACAAGAGTTTAAATACCAAAACAGTAACAAGAGGAAGAATGAAAAGTCTCATAGCTAATGTTGCATACATACGCATACTTTTTAAAGCCTTTGCAATATTTCCTCTGCCAAGATATGTGCCGAGAAGAATCATTGACACAGGAGTATTTAGAGACGCCACATATCCAACGACGCTTTTTGTTACACCGGTGATTTTTATGTTTGCAAAAAACAAGGCAAGAGCTACTGCAACTCCTATAATTCCTGCATTTTTATACAAATTCTTTATAGAAATGAGCTTTTTGTCTTCGCCATACAAATACAGACCATGTGTCCACGAAAAAATTGTAAAAACAGCCAGATATGCACTTCCGAGAATAACACCCTTTGAGCCAAGTGTTGCCGAAAGTAGCGGTATACCCATAAAACCACAGTTTGAATAAACAGATGTAAAAACATTTACCTTTCTTTTCTCTTTGTTTTTTTCTCCTTTAAAAACAAGCATAGATATCAAAATATATAAAATATGGAGCACTGCACTTAAAAGAAACGCAAATATAATTTCTTTTATAATCCCTTTATCGCAATCGGTCTGGTATGCCTGAACAAGGACACAGGGAATTACTATATTCAAAAGAAGTGCAGACATATCCTTTGCACCCGCTTCTGTAACTATTTTATATTTTGTAAGTACAAAGCCCAGTACGATGAGAACAAGCATTATAAAGACCTGCTGAGTCACCATTGGAGTAATGTTCATAAATTCCACCCTTTCTAATTTTCCAATATATTATATCACAACAACCAACAAAAATAAAGTCATTAATGTTTTTGTATGTTTTACTTCAAATATTTATATGTAAAAAATCATCTCACAGTTACAAATTTTTTCGCTTTATACGTCTATTTTTGGCATATTTTATATTGACTCTGTGTTAAAAATACTGTATAATTTAACATAATGCAAAAAAATACTTACGGAGGGATTATCAATGAAAAAAGCATATTTGATTTTAGAAAACGGAAATATGTTTGAAGGAATTGCCCTTGGTGCACAAGGATGCACAACAGGCGAAATTGTATTTACAACAGCCATGGCAGGATATGGAGAAACTCTTACTGACGCTGCATACTCCGGTCAAATCATTGTTCAGACATTTCCTTTAATAGGAAACTACGGTGTTGTAGACAACGAATTTAATAATAAAAAATCCTACATAAAAGGATATGTTGTAAGAAACTGTTGCGATAATCCCAGCAACTTCCGATCAGCAGGAACTCTTGAAGACTATTTAAAATCCCAGAATATCATAGGAATCAGCGGTATAGACACAAGAGAGCTTACACGTATTATTACCAAAGAAGGAACTATGAATGCAAAAATTGTATGTGAGCCTTGCGATATAGAAAAAGAGTTAAAAGACATTGCTCAGTACAAGGTTTCTGACTGTTTAAGTCAGGTGTCAAGAAAAGATATAACTACTATTGATACAGAAAATGCAAAAAAGCATGTGGTGATATATGATTTTGGTTCTTTAAGAAGTATGGACAAGCTCCTCTCAAGAAAAGGATGCAAAGTTACAATTGTCCCCTATGACACCGATGCAAAAACCGTTTTATCACTTAATCCCGATTCAGTTATATTATCTGACGGACCAGGAAATCCAAGCGACAATACATATCAGATAGAACAGATTAAAGCTATTACATCAGAAAACATCCCTGTTGTAGCAATAGGTCTTGGACATCAGATGCTCGCCATAGCACAGGGCGGAAAATGCGAAAAACTTAAATACGGACACAGAGGTGCAAATCAGCCTGTAAAATGTGAAAAAACAGGCAGAGTATATATTACAAGTCAAAATCACGGATATAATGTAAACTCACTTCCGACAAACGGTAAGGTTTTATTTACAAATGTAAATGACAAAACCTGTGAGGGAATCATTTAC
>JAZUPR010000038.1:0-5760 GCA_045605285.1 Clostridia bacterium
AATATGTTGAGTGTTTCACGTGCTTTCTCTCTCTGCTTATCCTCAGACATACTGATGAGAGTGGAGAGATTATGAAGCCTGTCTGCAAATTTAATCATTATGACTCTGATATCAGAAGTCATTGCAAGAAACATTTTTCTAAGATTGACCATATCACGTTCCTCTTTTGAAGAGAAGTTGATTTTGTCAAGCTTAGTTACTCCGTCAACCAGAAGAGCAACCTGTTCTCCAAATTCCTCTTTTATCTGGTCATCTGTACAGGAGGTATCTTCAACCACATCATGCAAAAGTGCAGCACAAACAGAATCGGTATCAAGCTGCATATCAACAACCAGACCGGCAACTGCTACCGGATGTGTAATATACGGTGTACCAGATTTTCTTATTTGCTCTTTGTGAGCATTGTGTGCTACATTGTAAGCTTTTATGATTTTTTCTGTATCATATTTGATTGATGAACTATTAATAAGTTCAATAAGCTCTTCATAGTTTTGAATCATATATCATACCTCATTGCAAAAATGTCTGTAGGTTGGAGAATCCTTTAATGTGTTTTTAGTATTATAGTTAACACCCTTTAAAATTGTTACTTTTTTGTTATCTTTGTCTGAAGTTGTTTCAATTATCTTTAATTCACTATATATCATAAGGGCAGTATCTATTTGTTTAAAATTATATTTGTTGTTGCATTTTGTCCTTATGACAGACATTGAAATTGTATTTTGGTTGCTTTCAATGTAATGTTTAATTACGTTGAAAATATCTTTTAAAACAGACTTGTTTATTATAATTAAATCAGATTGATGAATATCTTTTATAAGAAACTGTGCTGTAGTAATTCCTCTGTATGTATTAGTTCCAAGTGACCCTGTAACAGATATCAGGTCACCGTTTGCATAATCTTTAAGAGCACAAGCCATATTAAAGCCGGGAGCTTCAATAACGTCATTTCCGTCAGTTAGTGATACAAAAGCGTGCTTACCGGTATTTGGATATCTTATATTTTTGATGCATACATCGTTTATGCAAAACAGAGGAGATCTGTTTCCTATGCCGCACGGCTCCAGTTTTTTAAGCATTAAAACATTATCTACAGATACATCTTTAGATGAAATAACGGCATCAATAGACAGGGTTGGTGTAGATATTTCCTCGGTAATAATGTTTTTTGCATATTCATTAATTTTAATTCTAAAATCATCTATCATATCGGTGTAGACGGTAAAACCTGCAGCAAGTTCGTGTCCGCCAAACTTTTGCAGATACTCCGAACAATGTGAAAGAGCATTGAAAAGATTAAATCCCGGAATACTTCTTCCTGAAGCTTTTGCAGTACCGTCATCGTTAATAGATATTACCGTACTAGGTTTGTAATAGGTTTCTGTAATTTTTGAAGATACAATTCCTATTACTCCGTGATGCCAGTTTTTTGCCGCAACTACTATTACATCATCATCATATAGTTTGTTATTGTTAATCAGATTCATTGCTTCTTGCAAAATCTTTTGCTCTTCCTGCTGTCTGAATTGGTTGTCGCAGTCAAGCTCCATTGCAAGTTTGAGTGCCTTTGACCTGTCTGTTTCAAGAAGTAGTTTTATACTTTGAGTAGCAGATGCTATTCTTCCCGCCGCATTAAGACGTGGAGCAAGAATATATCCCACAGATGCGGCTGTTATTTCTTTTCCGCTTATGCCCGAAATTTCTATAAGAGCCTTTAATCCTTGGTTTGTTGTGTTGTTTAGCTCTTTTAATCCTTTGTGAACAATATATCTGTTCTCATCTGTAAGAGGGACCATATCGGCTATTGTCCCCAGTGCCGCCATTGAAGAATATTTTTTTGCTATTTCTTCATTACAGCCTGAAAGGGCATATATCAGTTTATATGCAACCCCAACCCCCGCAAGAGAATCAAATGGATATTCTCCGGGAATTTTGGGATTGATTATTGCATGGCAGGTAGGAAGAGTTTCCTTGAGAGTGTGATGGTCCGTTACAATAACATCTATTCCTTGGGAATATGCATAGTTAATTTCGTCAACGGCTGTTATGCCTACATCAACTGTTATTATCAGCTCCACTCCCTCTGCCTTGAGGGTGTCAATTGCACTGTTGTTTATTCCATAACCCTCATCCGCACGGAATGGAATATAATAAATTACATTTCCGCCGATTGATGTAAGGTAATCATACAAAATGTATGTAGATGTAATACCATCAACATCATAGTCTCCGTATACAGCTATTTTTTTATTCAATTTTACAGAAGATTTAATATAATCTACTGCTTTTTTCATATCGTGAAGCAGGTATGGGTCATAAAAACAAGTATTATTAAAATTAAGAAAATTTTCTATTTCCTCGTTCTCTTCATAGCCTCTTAATAATATAATTTTTGCAATTAGATGACTTATGCCGAATTTGTCGGCGACCTGAGCAACACGACTGGGGGATACTTCATTGATTATCCATTTTTTTGGTTTAAGCACTCGGTTGCACCTCTTTAAATATAATAAAATATTATATCATTTTTATTTACTCAGTTCAAGTAAAAATAACATTATTTCTGTGTATAGAACATAAAATTACATTTTTTTATGTTGAAATAAAACAAAATATGTGTGTAAATGCAGAAAATTGATTTAAAAATTATATAAAATAATAATAAATAGTTGACTTTATTTGATTTTTTTAGTATTCTATATATATAATTATTTTGTTTACATACTGTAAGGAGCGATATTATGATAAATAAAGATGTTACTGTATTAAATCAGGTTGGGTTGCACGCTCGCCCTGCAACATTTTTTATACAGAAGGCTAATGAATTTAAATCTGGAATCTGGATTGTAAAGGATGAAAGAAAGGTTAATGCAAAGAGCCTTTTGGGAGTTTTGTCACTTGGCATAACCAAAGGTACCGAAATATCAATTGTTGCAGACGGTTCAGATGAGGAAGAAGCAGTAGATGAACTTGTTAAACTTGTTCAGTCAAATTTTGCTGAAAAAGAATAATAAATGATTTTACCTCCACCATATGGTGTGGAGGTATTTTTATTTTGAGGGGGTGAAATAATGTCTGATATTGAACAAAAACTTAAAACTTTGCCCGACAAACCGGGTGTATATATTATGCACGGAAAAGATGATGAGGTGATTTATGTCGGTAAGGCTAAAGTTCTCAAAAACAGAGTCAGACAGTATTTCAAAAGCCACAATCATCCTCCCAAAGTTCGTGCTATGATTGAAAATGTTTCTTATTTTGAATATATAATAAGCGATTCTGAGCTTGAGGCACTAGTCCTTGAAAATAATCTTATAAAGAAGTATATGCCCAAGTATAATATATTGCTTAAAGATGATAAGACATATCCTTTTTTAAAAATCACTGTCAATGAAGACTTTCCACGTATCTATATGACAAGAAATGTGAAAAAAGACGGTGCAAAATATTTTGGACCATATCAAAGTGGAATATTATTAAAAGAGCTTATTGAGCTTATAAAAGAGCTGTTTAAAATAAGATTTTGCACAAAGACTTTTAATGGCGATTTTAAAGAACAAAAACCGTGTTTGTATTATCACCTTGGCAAGTGCGTCGGTGTGTGCAACAAGAATATACAAAAAGCTGAATATAGAGAAATTATCAATGATATATGTGCTTTTTTAAATGGTAAATATGACAAGGTTTACAAGGTACTGAATGAGGAAATGAAGACAGCTTCTAAAAATCTTGATTTTGAAAAAGCTGCAGTACTCAGAGATCGTATAAAATCTATTGAAAATATCAGTCAAAAGCAAAAAATTGTTACTGCTAATGGTACAGACATTGATGCTATTGCTATGTATTCAGATAACAATATAACATGTGTTGAAATATTTTTTATTCGTTCAGGCAAAATGATTGGAAAAGAACACTACTTTATTGATGATACAGACGGAATGTCAAATAGCAGTATTATGACAGATTTTATACTCAGATATTATGAAGATTGTTCATTTATTCCCAAAGAAATTTTGATTCAGTATGATATGGATGATGAAGATACTGTTTCTGAATGGATAAATATGCATTCTGATAAAAATGTAAATATCAGACGTCCTAAAATAGGAGAGAATGCAAAGCTTATTTCCATGATTGAGGCCAATGCTAAAAAAGAACATTCCGAATATATTCTTAAACATATGCGTGAAACAGATTTTTTAAACAGTGCTTTGTCGCAACTGGGTGAAATTTTAAATCTGGACAAGCCACCTATGCTTATAGAATCTTATGATATATCAAATATTTCGGGTTCAAACAATGTCGGAGCAATGGTCACTTTTAAAAATGGTACGAGCTATAAAGATGGATACAGAAATTTTAAAATCAAAAATGTATATGGACAAAATGACTATGCATCAATGAGAGAAATGCTATCAAGGCGTTTTAACAGAGGCATTCAGGAATATGAATTGATTAAATCAGGAAAATTAGATGAAGATAAATCAAAATTTTTCCCTTTTCCTGATGTCGTTTTCGTAGATGGCGGTAAGGGGCATGTAGAAGTGGCATCCGATGTTCTTTTGGAACTCAATCTGGATATACCCGTGTTTGGAATAGTAAAGGATGACAAGCACAGGACAAGAGGTCTTATAAATGCAAGCGAAGAGATAAATATTGATAAGGGAAGCAACGCTTTTATGCTACTTACTAATATTCAGGATGAAATGCATCGCAGAGCAATTTCATATCATAAAAAACTTCGTATTTCAAGCTCTACTAAGTCATCTCTCGAAGATATATCAGGAGTTGGCCCTGCCAAAAGAAAGGCTTTAATGGCACATTTTAAAACTATATCTGCAATTAAAAATGCCGATATAAATCAGATAGGCAGTGTAAAAGGAATAGATAAGAAAACTGCTGAAAGAATATATAATTACTTTAATGAGAAACGGTGATAATGTGGAAAATTTTCAAATTTTGACAGATAAAGAAATTAATTCTATTTTAAAAAGTGATTATACTCCCACGCTTTTGCTTCATAGTTGTTGTGCACCGTGTTCAACTTATGTATTGGAGTATCTTAGTCAGTATTTTAAAATAACTGTTTATTATTATAATCCAAATATTTATCCTCCTGAGGAATTTAATAAAAGGATTGAAGAACAGGGCAGATTGATAAAAAATATGAAATTTAAAAATACTGTTTCTTTCGTACCTTGTGATTATGACAGTGAAATGTTTTATAGTGCAGTAAAAGGGTTGGAAAGCATACATGAAGGCGGAAAAAGATGCGAAGAATGTTTTAAACTTAGATTAAGAAAAACTGCAGAGTTTGCTAAATCCAATAATTATGAGTACTTTACCACAACACTAAGCATTAGCCCCTTGAAGAATTCAAAAATATTAAATGAGATTGGAAAATCTTTATCCTTTGAGTTCGGTGTTAAGTATCTATATTCTGATTTTAAAAAGAAAAATGGATATAAACGTTCTTGTGAATTATCCAGGGAATATGATTTGTACAGACAAAATTATTGTGGATGCGTTTTTTCTATGAAAGAGGCAGAGGGTAGAAATAAATAAAAAAGACAGATTTTTTAAAATCTGTCTTTTTTTGGTGCCGGTGGTCGGGGTCGAACCGACACGGTATTGCTACCACAAGATTTTGAGTCTTGCACGTCTGCCAATTCCATCACACCGGCGTATTGCCTACCTATTCATAATATCATATTATCATATTCAATGCAAGTGTTTTTTTAAAAATATTTACCATGTCTT